>CAZQET010000403.1:0-18798 GCA_964591825.1 uncultured Conexibacteraceae bacterium | reverse complement strand
CTTCCGCGACCACGAGACGTCCGGCTGGGCAAAGGCGGTCTGGGTGCTGTTCCTCGTCTTCATTCCCTTCCTGACGGCGCTGATCTACCTGATCGCGCGCGGCAGCGGCATGCGCGATAGGACGATCAAGGCCCAGGCGGAGGCCAAGCAGCACTTCGACGCCTACGTGCGTGAACAGGCCCACACGACCCCCGCCGACGAACTGCACAAGCTCAACGAGCTGAAGGAAAAGGGCGCGCTCAGCACCGAGGAGTTCGACAAGGCCAAGGCGAAGCTATTGGCCTAAGGGATGTCGGGCGTGCGCTGCGTCGGCGCGCGCCCGATTTCCCCTTCTTGCAGGGTATTTCTGCAACGGAAGTTGCAAGTTATTAGCAACTCCTAACAATCGAGCGGCCGTTTCGCTACCGTGCGCCGCCGATGCGCGTCCCCTCTCGCGGTAACTCTTGGCGGCTGCTGCTGCCCGCGGCCCTGCTGCTCGCCGTCCTCTGCGTCGCCGCCCAGGCGCCGGCCAAGGACCTGCAGGAAAAGCTGGACGCGACGCAGGGCAAGCTCAGCCACGTGCGTCAGAGCCAGAGTGACCTGGCGGCGACGATCGCCGAACAGAATCAGGCGATCGCCGCGATGATCGGCGAAGTCTCCGACCTGCGCCGGCAGCAGGCCACGGTCGAGGCCGAGCTCGAAGCCAAGCAGGGCGAACTGGACCGGGCGACGGCCAGGCTCGAAGCCGACAGGCGCCACCTGGCCCGTGTCCGCGCCCGCCTGCACCGAGCGCTGAGCGTGCTGCGCGACCGCCTCGTCGCGATCTACGAGGCGGGCAGCCCCGACATGGTCAACGTGGTCCTCGACTCGTCCAGCTGGTCGGAAGTCAACACCCGTGCCGAGTACCTCAACCAGATCCAGCAGTTCGACGATTCCGTCGCCTCGCGGGTGAAGGCGCTGCGCAATGAGGCACGCGCGGCGGTGAAGCGGATGACCTCGGTGCGAGCGCAGATCAAAGCGGCGCGTGACGCGATCGCGGTGAAGGAGCGCGAAGTGGCGTCGGCCCGTCAGGAAGCGGAGGCGCGCTTCGCCGAACTGAAGTCGGCCCAGGCCGAACGCCGCGAAGCGCTGGACGCGCTCGAGTCCCGCGAAGAAGCGCTCAGCGACAACATGGCCGCGATCTCAGAACAGATCGCGGCCGCGACCGGCGCCCCCGCGCCCGTCACCGGCACGCCGGCGCCGCTCACCCCCGGCGAGAGCGCCCAATACATCTCCGAAAGTCAGGCCAGTGTGCCGAGCTCGGCGCCGCCGGCCGTCGCCGCGGCGATCGAAGCCGCCAACTCGATCGCCACGACGCCCTACATCTGGGGCGGCGGCCACGGCTCCTTCGAAGACTCCGGCTACGACTGCTCCGGCTCGGTCAGCTTCGCCCTGCACGGCGGCGGCTTCCTCGAAAGCCCGCTCGACTCGACCGGGCTGGAGACCTGGGGCGAACCCGGTCCCGGCAAGTGGATCACCGTCTACGCCAACTCGGGCCACGCCTGGATGATCATCGCCGGTCTCGCCTTCGACACCGTCGGCGGTCCCGGGCCCCGCTGGCACTCGTCCCCCGTGGACTCCCCAGAAGGCTTCGTTGCCCGTCACCCGCCGGGTTACTAGGCGGGCTCGCCGGCCGCTGCGGGCCGCTTCGACCAGTCAGCCGCGCCACCGCGGCTGACGTGGATCACGCCCTCGAAGCCTTCGCGCTGGAGGATCGAGGCAGCCAGGCCGCTGCGCTTGCCGGCCTTGCAGATCGTCGCGATCGGGCGCTCGCGGGGCAGCTCGCCGAGGCGGCCCTGCAGCTCGGCGAAGGGGATGTGGAGCGAGTCCGGGATGTGGCCCTCCTGCCACTCGGCCTCGCCGCGCACGTCGAGCACCTGTGGAGGCTCCTCGCCGTCGAGGCGTCGTCCCAGCTCCTCGAGGTCGATCGCCTCGATCCGCTCGACCGGCCGGTCCTCCGCCCGCCAGGCGGTCATCCCGCCGCCGAGGAAGCCGCGCACGCGCAGCCCGACCGCGGCGAGCAGCTCCGCCGCCTCGAGCTCGTTGCCGTCGGAGGCGGCGACGATCAAGAGCTCAGCGTCGACCGGGACCATCTCGGCGACCTTGGTGGCGAATCCGGTGTCGTAGGCGGAGGCGCTGATCGAGCCGGGGATGTGGGCCTCGTCGAACTGCTCGTTGGTGCGCGAGTCGATCGCCAGGGCGCCGACGGCGATCGCCGCCTCGAAGCCGTGCGGGGTGAGCCGCGTGGGGCCACCGATCGATTCCACCAGCGGCCCGCGGTTGAGGGCGACGATGTGCGCGACGTTGGGGGGCTTGGCGCCGGTGGTGGCGACGGCGTCCTCGACGAAGGCCGCCTCGTCGGCGAAGCCGAGCGCCCGGTTGTGGCGCCGCTCGAAGCCGATCGTCGAGGAGGTCTTGAGGTCGATCCCGGAGCTGCCGCAGAGCGAGCCGCCGAGGTGGCCGGGCCAGACCTCGCACTCGTCGGGCAGCGCCAGCAGCCGCTCGTGCAGCGAGCGGAAGATGTCGACGGCGCCCTCACGCGGCTCGACCGCGAGGTCGGGGCGGGCGACGTCGCCGACGAAGAGCGAGTCGCCGCTCAGCACCGCCCAGGGATCGCTTCCGCGGGCGGAGTCGCGCAGCAGGAAGGAGGTGTGCTCGGGCCGGTGCCCGGGCGTGTGGATCGCCTCGATCGTGGCGCCCTCGCCCAACGCCAGCGTCCAGCCGTCGGCGAAGGGCTCGTGCGGGTACTCGGCCGCGGCCAGCTCGTGGATGTGGATCGTCGCTCCGGTCGACCGCGCAAGCCGGCCGTGGCCGGAGACGTGGTCGGCGTGGTTATGGGTCTCCAGCACGTGCTCGATCCGCACTCCGTGCAGGCGGGCGAGGTGCAGGTAGGGGTCGATGTCCCACTGGGGATCGACCACGGCGGCGACGCCGGAGGCGGTGTCGCCGACCAGATAGGAGGCGCAGCCGAGATCCTCGTGGATGACCTGCCTGAACAGCATGTCGCGGTCGAGGCTACAGGCACCCGCGAGATGTGTGTGAAAAGGCACTCTGCCGGGTAAAGGGCGAAAGCGGGAGCCAATTGACTTTCACCCGCTCCCTGGGTCTCCCTCGCGAGCGGGCGCGGGAAAGGAGACACCATGGAGTCCGCATCAGTTCAGCAGCACCAGGGGCGCGAGCCGATGGCAGGCGAGCGCGGGACACAGGCAATAGGGGCGGCGCAGGTGCGCGAGGGGTGGACACCGGCCGATCCGGGGCCGCTCGGTCTCGCCGCCTTCGCGCTGACGACCTTCGTGCTCAGTATGTTCAACGCCGACCTGGTCAACAAAGCGGGCGAGCCCGTGGTGCTCGGCCTGGCGCTCGGCTACGGCGGGATCGCGCAGGTGCTCGCCGGGATGTGGGAGTTCCGCACCGGCAACACCTTCGGTGCGGTTGCCTTCACCTCGTTCGGGGCCTTCTGGCTCTCCTTCTGGGCCTTCGTCACCTTCTTTGCCGGCGAGATCCCGGCGGCCCACGTCGGCGACGCGGTCGGCCTCTACCTGATCGCCTGGGGCATCTTCACCACGTACATGTTCGTCGCCTCGCTGCGCACGACCGCGGCGATTGCGCTGGTCTTCATCCTGCTTGCCGTCACCTTCTTCCTGCTCGGCATCGGCAACGCGGGCGAAAACGAAGGCCTGGTCGAAATCGGTGGCTGGTTCGGCCTGGCGACGGCGGTGGCGGCCTGGTATGCATCGTTTGCGGCGGTCGTCAACTCGACCTTCGGGCGGACGGTGATGCCGGTCCGGCCGCTGGGTCGCTGAGCAGGGAAGGAGCGATAGATGGCAACGTCATCCAGCCTGGAAGAGCGGCTCAGCCAGCTGCTCGAGGTCGAGAGCTTCGAGCCGCCGGAGGACTTCCGCAGCCATGCGCTGCTGAGCGATCCGGCGGTCTACGAGGAGGTGGCCAGCGACCCTGAGGGGTGGTGGACCCGCCAGGCGACCGAGCTGCTCGACTGGGTGCAGGAGCCGAGCCAGGGGCTCGATGACTCGAACCCGCCCTTCTACAAGTGGTTCGCCGACGGCAAGCTGAACGCCTCGGCCAATTGCCTCGACCGTCACGTCGAAGCGGGCAACGGCGAACGGGTCGCCTTCCACTGGCGCGGCGAGGAGGGCGAGGAGCGCGACGTCACCTACGCCGAGCTGCTCGCCGACACGCAGCGCTTCGCCAACGCGCTCAAGGGCCTCGGGGTCGGCAGGGGGGACATCGTCGGCATCTACCTGCCGATGATCCCCGAGGTCGTCGTCGCGATGCTTGCCTGCGCACGGATCGGCGCCCCTCACAATGTCGTCTTCGGCGGCTTCTCGGCCGAGGCGGTGCGCGAGCGGATGGAGTTCTCCGCGGCCAGGGCGCTGGTCACCGTGGACGGCGCTCGTCGCAAGGGCAAGACGGCGCCGATCAAGGAGCAGGTCGACGCCCAGATGGACGACCTCGGCAGTCTCGAGTCAATCATCGTCGTCCGTCACGCTGGCAACGAGTGCCCGATGCGCAAGGGGCGCGACCATTTCTACGACGAGCTGATGGAGGCGGCCGATCCCGATTGTCCGCCCGAGCCGCTCGACGCCGAGCACCCGCTCTACATCCTCTACACCTCGGGCTCGACCGCGAAGCCGAAGGGGATCCTGCACACCACCGGTGGCTACCTGACGGGGGTCGCGGCGACCCACCGCTACGTCTTCGATCTGAAGCCGGAGGAGGACGTCTACTGGTGCGCGGCCGACGTCGGCTGGGTCACCGGCCACTCCTACATCGTCTACGGACCGCTGCTCAACGGCGCCACCAGCGTGATGTGGGAGGGGGCGCCGGACTACCCGAGCAAGGGCATCTGGTGGGAGCTGGTCGAGCGCTACGGGGTGACGATCCTCTACACGGCGCCGACCGCGATCCGCACCTTCATCAAGTGGGGGGCGGAGATCCCAGAAGAATCGGATCTCTCCTCGCTGCGCCTGCTCGGCTCGGTCGGCGAGCCGATCAACCCCAAGGCCTGGCTCTGGTATCAGACCGTGATCGGCGGCGGCCGCTGCCCGATCGTCGACACCTGGTGGCAGACCGAGACCGGCGCGATCATGATCACGCCGCTGCCCGGGATCACCGCGACCAAGCCCGGCTCGGCGACGACGCCGTTCCCCGGGGTCGAGGCCGAGGTGGTCGACGAGCACGAGGGTGAGCGGGTCGATGGCGGCCAGGGCCTGCTGGTGCTGAAGCGCCCCTGGCCCTCGATGCTGCGCACCCTCTACAAGGAGGAAGAGCGCTTCGTCGAGACCTACTTCTCGCGCTTTGGCAGGGACACCTACCTGGTCGGCGACGCCGCCCGTCAGGACGCCGACGGCTACTTCTGGGTGATCGGCCGCATCGACGACGTCGTCAACGTCTCCGGCCACCGGCTCTCGACCGCCGAGGTCGAGTCGGCGATCGTCGCCCACGAGAAGGTCGCCGAGTCGGCGGTGATCGGCCAGTCCGACGAGGACACCGGCCAGGCGATCTGCGCCTTCGTCACCCTGCAGGGCAACGCCGAGGAGAGCGAGGAGCTGGTCGAAGGGATTCGCGGCACGGTCGCCGAGCGGATCGGCAAGTTCGCCCGCCCGAAGCGGATCGTCTGGGCCGAGGACCTGCCGAAGACGCGCTCGGGAAAGATCATGCGCCGCCTGCTGCGCGACATCGCCGAGGGTCGGGCGCTGGGCGACGTGACGACCCTGCGCGATCCCGACGTGATGGAGGAGCTCGAGGCCAAGATCGCGGAGCGGCGCGACGCCGAAGACTGAGCTCAGCGAGCAGGGCGTTCGCTCGCCAGCCTCTGGACGGCGACCTCCAGCGCCTGCAGCTGCTCCTGCACGTTTCTCAGCTCGCGCAGCGCCAGGGCCTCGGCGCTCACCTGCTCGGCCTCCAGCTCTTCCTCGATCTCGACGATTTCGGGACTGAGGAAGCGTTGGGCGAAGGCGCCGGTGAGCAGTGCGACGAAGCCGATGCCGACGATCAGGATCACGACCGAGACGACCTCGCCGCCGGTCGTGGTCGGGTAGATATTGGAGCCCAGCGTGGTCATCGTCGTCACTGCCCAGTAGATCCCGTCCCAGGTATCGAGGTGCTGGGAGTGCTTCTCGAAGGCGACGAAGAGAGCGCCGCCGCCGACCACGGTCAGCACCGAGAGAAGCAGCGCGTAGCGCAGGCCCTCGAGCGAGAAGACCTCGCGCGAGAGCTGGGCGAGGCGCAGCAGGCGCAGGAGCCGGAGCAGGCGGAGCACGCGCAGGCTCTGCAGGCCGGCGGGCAGGACGGGGGGCGTCAGCACGACGATGACGAGATCGAGCGGGTTGTGGCGCAGCCAGGCCCGCCGGTCGGGCACCACGGCGAGCATTACGACCAGCTCGATCGCGAAAGCTGCCCAGGTGATCCAGTTGAGCACCACGGCGATCACCTGCAGCGCCCCGCCCGGGTGCGACTCGCCGATCGCCACCGTCGGTAGCGTCAGCGCCGCCGCGATCAGCATCGGCGTGTTGAGCGCTTCCGCCACCCGCGTCGAGCGCGCGTCCATCCCCGGCGCGTAGCGCACCGTCTTCGCCTTGGCGTCCGCTGCGGCGTCGGCGGCCATCCGCGCCTACTTCGACGCGGCCGGTGCCGCGCCTCTAGATCAGGGTGATGGGGCTGCCGTGGTAGCCGACGCGGGCGAGGAGGCGATCCTCGCCGCCGGGCCAGAGGGTGAGCTCGAGGTTGGCGCGATCGTCGACGGGCTCCATGCGCAGCCAGGCGAGCGGGGCGTCGGCGCTCGCCCGCGCGCCGGCGGCGCAGATGCCGTCGAAGAGTGCCGCGCGCTCGGAGTCACCGAGGTACTGGCTGACGATCGAGTGATAGATCACGGTCGCCCGTCCCGGCCCCGGCTCGGCCAGCATGCGCTCGGCCCAGGCGGAGGCAGTTTCCCGCTCGACCGCGACCGGCAGCTCGGCCGCGACCTGGAGCGCCGCTTCCATGCGAGCGATCCGCTCGCGCTGGTCGGGCCATATGAAGGAGAGCAGCGCAAGGCCTCCCTCCGGCGTGGAGGGGTCGATCGGCGAGGCGTCGCAGCCCTGCCGTTCGGCGACCTCGACCTTGGCCGAAAGCGCCGGCGCCGGGGCGCCGTCGAGCTCGACTGCCAGAGTCACCGGCGACCCTTCCGGTCCCCAGGCGAAGCCCTCGCCCTCGTAGCGATAGCGGTCCCAGCGCAGGTTGAGGCCGGCGCTGGCGCCGACCTCGAGCAGCCGCAGCGGCAGCCCCGTCTCCTCGGCGACCGCCAGGAAGCCGAAGAGGAGCGCCGCACAGCGGCCCACCTCGTTGGTCTGCACGGGCTGCTCCAGCGACTCGCGCAGCTCGGCCGCGTTGCGTGCCAGCACGTCGCGCAGCCGCTCCCAGGCCTCCTCGGGGCGCTCGCTCCGATAGGCCTCGGCGAGGGCGGGCTCGCGCCCGATCAGCACCAGCTTGTTCACGGCGCCCAATAGACGCAGCCCGAGCACCGAGAAGCGCGGATCGTCCTCGTGTCCCCGAAGCAGCTCCCAGGTCGCGCCCTGGCGCTCGACGTCCTCTGCGGCCCTCTCCAACACCCCCGCGTAGAGCGGCGAGCCGATCATCCGACAGGCGTCGGCCTGCCACTGCAGCTGTCCCGCGATCGCCCTCTCTGGAGTCTCGACCACGGGCGCGATTCTAGGAAGTCTGGGAGGCCTCCTGAAACGACAAGACCCGCCGGAGCGGGTCGAGTCTGGCAATGCGGGGAACCACCCCGCGCACGATTGACACCCTCCGTGAGAGTACCACGGCAGATCGCGCCAGTCCGACCCGCTCCTGGGTCATTTCTGCGGAGGGCGCCGGACTCGAACCGGACCCGGAGTTGCCGGGCGCGACGGGTGTCAAGCGTGCGGGAATACCCATCCCCATCGCCCTCCTATCGGCGACACTAACGCCGAAAAGCGGCCCTGCTGGCTGCTTTCCCAGAAAGTCACACTTTCGTGACTAACTCTTAATGCCGGGTCAATCCGTACCCGCGATCGGCTCCCAGCGGAAGCGGCGGGTGGCGACGAAGGCGCCGAGCAGGGCCCAGACGACCAGCGGGCTGATGTTGTCGGCTTCCAGGCCGGTGCCGGTCGCTTCCTTGGAGAGGGTGGTCTGCAGGCCGGCGGCGAGGTGGAAGAGGGGAAAGATGCGGCCCACCTGTTCGAGCCAGTGGGGCAGCTGGTCGATCGGGATCCAGACGCCGGAGACGAAGGCGAGCATGACGACGCTGAAGGGGGCGATGGTCGAGGCGGCGTCGACGGTGGGGGTGAAGGGGGTGAGGGCGATGCCGAGCGTGCAGAGGGTGGCGGTGCCCAGCGCCACGTAGATGAGGAAGCCGATGAAGCTCGAGCCGGGAAATTCGACTCCATAGGCGATCGTGCCGATCGCGACCAGGAGCAGGGTCATCAGCAGGGCCTGGGCGGTGGCGCGCAGGACCTGGGCGGCGATGAAGGTCCAGGACGGCATCGGCGTGCCACGCAGCCGCTTCAGCTGGCCCCGCTCGCGTTGCGTCGTCACCGTGACCGCCAGCGTGGTGAAGGTGGAGAGCGCCACGGAGTAGGCGACGATGCCGGCGGTGAAGTAGGACTGCGCGCTCAGCTTCAGCCCGGTCGGCAGGGTCACGGTCTGATCGCCCCCCTTGATGAAGATCGAGTTGAAGAGGACGAGGAAGACGATTGGGAAGAGAATCGTGAAGACGAGCGTGCGCGGCGTGCGCAGCGCGACGACGATTGCCGCGCGCGCCTGAGCGATGACCATGCGGCGGGCGCTCACCGGGCCTCCTCGTTGCGGGTGAGGTCGAGGAAGATGTCCTCGAGGCTGGGCTTGCGCACCTCGAGGTCTTGCAGCGTCGCTCCGCGCTCCTCGGCGAGCGAGAGCAGCCGATGGAGATCCGCCTGGGGGCGCACGGTCTCGAAGCTGACCTCGGCACCGGCGGCCTCGACGGTAGCCGAGACGCAATCGCGCACGTCCTCGGCGCTGAGGCCGCCGTCGAGGCGGAAGCCGACCACGGTGCTGCGGCCGAGGCTCGTGCCGAGCTCGTCCATCCCGCCCTGGGCAACTATCTCGCCCTCGCGCAGGATCGCCACCCGGTCGGCGAGGTGCTGCGCCTCGTCCATGTAGTGGGTGGTGAGGAAGACGGTCTTGCCGATCGCCTTCAGGCCCTCGATCATGCTCCAGGCCTCGCGGCGGGCGGTGGGGTCGAAGCCGGTGGTTGGCTCGTCGAGGAAGATCAGCTCAGGATCGCCGACGATCCCGATCGCGACGTCGACGCGACGCTTCTGGCCGCCCGAGAGGGAGCCGATGCGGGCATCGCGCTTCTCGCCGAGCCCGACCAGCTCGATCGTCTCCTCGACCGGGCGCGGCGCCGGGTAGAAGGTGGCGAAGAGGGCGACCGCCTCGCGCACGGTCAGCAGCGGGTCGAGCTCGCACTCTTGCAGGACGAGGCCGACCCGGGCACGCCACTCGCGCGTCGGTCTCGCCGGGTCGGTGCCGAGCACCGAGACCTCCCCGCCGCTGCGCTCGCGGTAGCCCTCGAGGATCTCGATCGTCGTCGTCTTGCCGGCGCCGTTGGGTCCGAGGAAGCCGAAGATCTCGCCGCTGCCGACCTGGAAGTCGATTCCGGCGACGGCCTCGTGCTCGCCGTAGGACTTGCGCAGCCCCTGCACGCTGATCGCGCTGCTCATCTCAATCAAACCTACCCAAAAGCGATGATCGGGCTCGGGAAGGTAGTTTGCTATACTAATTATCAAAGCTAATTAATGAGCCCAACCGCCGACACAACCCTTACCGACCTCGCCGCCCGCCTGCGGATGGCCATCGTGCGCACCTCGCGGCGGCTGCGGCAGGAGGCCGCGGCTGGGACGGGGGCACTGACCCCGACCGCGGTTGCGGCGCTCGCCACGGTCGAGCGGCACGGGCCGCTGACCCCGAGCGAGCTGGCGGAGATCGAGCGGATCAAGCGGCCGACCGCGACGCGCATCCTGCGCGGGCTGGTCGAGGCCGGCCTCGTCGATCGCTCACCCGACCCGGCTGACGGGCGCAGCGCGCTGGTCGGCCTCACCGCTGCGGGGCGCGAGCGACTGCGCCGCCTGCGCAGTCGCAAGAACGCCTACCTGGCACGGCGCATGCGCGACCTGCCCGCCGAGGACCTGGACACGCTGGAGCGCGCCGCGGAGATCCTCGAGGGCATCTTGGAGGAAAGGTGAGCGCCGGGCTGCGCCGCAGCTTCGGCTCGCTCTCGGTCCCCAACTACCGTCGCTACTTCGCCGGCCAGCTGATCTCGCTGTCGGGCAACTGGATGCAGACCGTGGCGGCAATCTGGCTGGTGCTCTCGCTCACCGGCAGCGGCGTCGCGGTCGGGCTGACCACCGCGCTGCAGTTCCTGCCGATGCTGCTCTTCGGCGCCTGGGGCGGCCTGCTCGCCGATCGCTTCCCCAAGCGCGGCCTGCTGATGGTGACCCAGGCGACGATGGCGCTGCCGGCGATCGGGCTCTTCGCGGTCACCGAGGCGGGCATCGCCGCGCCCTGGATGGTCTACCTCGCGGTCTTCGCGATGGGCGCCGTCAATGCCATCGACAACCCAACTCGGCAGAGCTTCGTGATCGAGATGGTCGGGCCCGAGCGGGTCGTCAACGCGGTCAGCCTCAACAGCGTGATCGTGCAGTCGGCACGCATCGTCGGTCCGGCGCTCGCCGGACTGCTGATCGCGGGCATCGGGGTCGGGCCGTGCTTCGGGCTCAACGCCCTCACCTTCGCGGCGATGATCGTCGCCCTGCGCGGGATGGACCCGGCGAAGCTGCACAGCCGCCCGCCCGCCGAGCGTGAGCCTGGGGCGATCCGGGCCGGCCTGCGCTACGTCCGCGCGACGCCGGCGCTGGCCGTGCCGCTGGCGCTGATGGCCCTCGTCGGCACCTTCGGCTTCAACTTCCAGGTGGTGCTGCCGCTGCTGGCGCGCTTCAGCTTCGACGGCGGGGCAGGCGTCTATGCCGCCCTGGTCTCGGCGATGGCGGTTGGCTCGGTCGCCGGGGCACTCGTCACCGGCTCCCATGGCCGCACCGGTCCGCGCCTGATCGCCGGCGCCGCCCTCGCCTTCGGCGCCGCCGCGATGCTCGCCGCCATCGCTCCAGCGATTGCGGTCGAGGCGGTCGCCCTGATCGCCCTCGGCGCCGCCGCGGTCACCTTCGCCGCGACGATCAACTCCTCCCTCCAGCTCGCCGTGGCCCCGGAGATGCGCGGCCGCGTGATGTCCCTCTACTCCGTGGTCTTCCTCGGCTCGACCCCGATCGGCGGCCCCCTCGCCGGCTGGCTCTCCCAAACCTACGACCCCCGCTGGGCCCTGGCCCTGGCAGCCATCTCCGGCCTCTCCGCCGCCTGGGCCGCCCACATCAGCTTCGCGCGGATACGAAGCAAGCAAGCCGCACCAAGCGCGGCCGCCTCAAACGCAGCGAAGCAGACCGCGGCCGCTTAGGCCTTGCCCGGCGGTGGACCTGGGCCGAGTCCCGGGCGGCCGCCTGAGCCACGGCAGGAGGGACGGCCGGCTACGCGTGGAGCACCAGGGGAGGGGGTCCGACGGACACTCCCCGCTTTTGTCCGACGGACCCCCTCCCCTGGTGCTTAACCCCTAGCCGACGTACCCCGCCGACTTCAGATACGCAGCAGCCGCCTGCTTCGGCGTCTGCTTTTCGAGTTCGACCCGAGCATCCAGCTCCTGCATCACTTCCAGCGTCAACCCTTTCTGCACCTGCACAATCGTCTTTTCGTAATCCGGCCCCGCCTCTTCGACCGTCGACTTCTTGCTGACGAAGATGACGTTGCCGGCCGGGAAGACGTGCTTGTCATCTTCGAGGATGACGAACTTGTCACTCTCCGCCGCCAGCTGCGGGTCGGTGGTGAAGAGGATCGAGAGGTCGGCCTGACCCTTTTCCAGCACCGTGTAGCGGAGTTCGATGTCGACTGGGCGGAAGGACTTGAATTTGAGCCCGTAGTACTTTTCGAGCCCGGCCAGGCAGTCGATCCGCTGGCGGCACTCGGGCGAGCCGTAGAGGCTCATGCTTTCGGACTTGCCTTCCAGGTCGGAGACGGTTTTCAGCCCTTCTTCTTCGGCGAACTTCTTCGTCGTCCCGACGGCGTTGGCGCTGGCGAAGGGCGTCGGCGGAAACGCTGTGAGGCCTTCCTTTTCGAATTCCGCCTTGGCCTTTTCGTAGGCGGGCGTCGCGCCGGCCGGCACTTCTTCGGGTTCGACGCCGAAGAACGAGGTGAGCGCGGTCGAGGCGTACTCGGGGTAGCCGGAGATCTGCCCCGACTTGACCGCCTGCAGGGCCACGGTTTCGGAGCCGAGGTTGAGGTCGCTCTTCACCGCGTAGCCGGCCGCCGAGAGAGCCTGGGCGTAGATTTCGCCGAGGATTTCCTGTTCGGGGAAGTTCTTCGAGCCGATCGTCAGCTTCACCTTGGCGTTCTTCGGATTGGAGACGATCGCGCCGCCGGAGCTTTCGTTTTCGTTCGTGCTTTCGTCGCTGCTGCTGCCGCAGGCGGCGACGGCGAGGCTGAGGGCTAGCGCGAGCAGCAGCCCCGTCGCCGCCCGCAGACGAGTTGACTTGGTCCTCATTGCGTTCCTCTCTTGTCGTTGCGTTGCATGGTCAGGTGGTCCTCAGCCTCAAGCCTTTCGAGGTGAGCAGACGTTGCAGTCCGGCCAGCACGAGCTCGAGCACGAGCGCCAGCAGGGCGACGAGGATCGCCCCCGCCAGCACGCCGTTCGACCCGTACACGTTTTCGTTGATGATGAAGTCGCCGAGGGTGAGCACTCCGGCGAGCGGCGCGATCGTCGCCGTCGCCACGATCGCGATCGTGGCCCCGCGGATGCCGGCGAAGATCGTCGGGATCGCCAGCGGCGCCTCAACCTTGAGCAGGATCTCGAGCTCGCTCATCCCCATGCCGCGCGCGGCATCGACCGTGGGCCGGTCGACCTGGCGCACGCCGACGAAGGCGTTGGTGAGGATCGGCGGCACGCCGAGCACCGCGAGGGCGACGGTCAGGTTGAGCACGCCGACCCCGATCGCGGTCGCCATCAGCGCGATCAGCGCCAGCTCGGGCACGGCGCGGCCGGCGTTTCCGATCGCGATCGCGAAGAATTCGCCGATGCCCCGGTGGCCGAGGTAGAGCCCAGCTGGAAGCGCCACCAGCAGCGAAAGCGCCAGCGCCAGCAGCGTCACCTCGAGCTGGGTGACGGTCAGTTCGACCACCTGGTCGAAGCCGCCGACGGTCTTGCCACCGGTCACGTTCGAGGTCTGCGGGGTGAAGATGAATTCGATGGCGCCGCCCAGCGAGGTGGCGAAGACCGGAACGGGAAGGGAGGGGGTCATTCCCGTGCCGCCCGCCGCCAGGGGGTGGTCAGCCGCTGCACGAGCAGGAGCAGAGCATCGAAGGCCAGCGCCATCAGCATTGCGATGCCGCCGGCGATGATGATCGTGGTCGCGAACTGGAGGTTGCCGCGCCCGTAGATCTGCGTTCCCAGGCCGCCGCCGCCGGCGAGCACGGCGAGCGTGGCGATCGCCACCGTGCTGACGGTGGCGATGCGCAGCCCGGCGACGATCTCCGGGATCGCGAGCGGCAGCTCGACCCGCCAGAGCACCTGGCGGTCGGTCAGCCCCATGCCCCGCGCCGCCTCCACCGTGGCGGCGGGCACGTTGGCCAGCCCACCCATCGTGTTGCGATAGATGATCTGCAGCGTGTAGGCGCTGAGCGCGATGATCGCGGTCTCACGCCCGCGGCCGGTGATCGGCAGCAGCAGGAAGAAGAAGGCGACGCTGGGGATCGTGTAGAGGATCCCGGTGCCGGCCAGCAGCGGCGGGCGCAGCCAGGCGCGCCGGTGGGCGAGTAGGGCGAGGGTGAAGGCAATCGCGAAGCCGATCGCGACCGAGGCGACGACCAGCTCCAGGTGCTGCACGGTCGGCGTCACGTAGCGGTCGATGTTTTCCCTGGCCCAGTGCCAGCAGAAGAGCTTGCCCTGCGCCTGGCAGGGCAGCGTCTCGGAGGTGCGTTCGTGGATGAATCCCTTGCCGACTTCGCCGACCGCCGCGAGCAGGGCCGCGTTAGCCATGCGGACGCTCCGCCGCCGGATGCTCCTCGCTCCTGGCCTGTTGGGAGCCGAGGAACTCAGAGATGATCTCGACCGAGAGCACGCCCGCGATGCGGCCCTCGCGGTCGGCGACCGCCGCGTACTGGGCCTCGCCCTGGAGCAGGTCCGAGAGCGCGTCGCGCATCACGTCGTCGCGGTCGAGCAGCGGGCCGAGGGGGGAGTCGGGGCGCTGCGGGACTCGCTCGCCGGCGAGGTCGCGTGACGAGAGCCAGCCCAGCGGCCGCCGCTCCTCGTCGACCAGGAGCGGGTAGGGCACCTCGGCTCCCTCCAGCTCCGCCCGGACCTCGGCGGTCGATTGCCCGGCCCGGGCCAGCGGCGCCTTCCAGAGGTCGATGTCGGCGACCCGCATCAGGGCCAGTCGCTTCAGCGCTCGATCGGCGCCGACGAAGTCCTCGACGAACTCGTCGGCGGGCTCCATCAGCAGCTCCGCCGGGGTCGCGTACTGGGCGACCCGCCCGCCCTCGCGCATCACCGCGATCCGGTCACCCATCTTGATCGCCTCGTCGATGTCGTGGGTGACGAAGAGAACCGTCTTGCGGATCTCCGCCTGCAGGCGCAGGAACTCGTTCTGCAGGCGCTCACGGTTGATTGGGTCGATTGCGCCGAAGGGCTCGTCCATCAGCATCACCGGCGGGTCGGCGGCGAGGGCGCGGGCGACGCCGACGCGCTGCTGCTGGCCGCCCGAGAGCTGCGCCGGGTAGCGGTCGGCCAGCTCGGGGTCAAGGCCGACCAGCGCCAGCAGCTCGGCGCTCCGCGCCGCGATCCGCTCCTTCTTCCAGCCCAGCAATTGCGGCACGGCGCCGACGTTCTCGGCGATCGTGCGATGGGGGAAGAGGCCGATCTGCTGGATCACGTAGCCGATCTCGCGCCGCAGCCGCGCCGGGTCGCGCTCGCGCACCGAACGCTCACCGATCAACACGTCGCCAGAGGTCAGCTCCACGGTGCGGTTGACGAGCCGCATCGCGGTCGTCTTGCCGCAGCCCGAGGGCCCGACCAGGACGCAGATCTCGCCCGCGGCAACCTCCAGGGTGAGGTCCTCGACGGCCGCCGTGGCGGCGCCCGAGTAGCGCTTGGTCGCGCCTGCGTAGCGAACGGGGGAGGCCCCGCTGCTTGGCCTGCGGTCGGTCGCCTCGTGGCTGGACACGCGCTACGACCCTATACCCGGCGCGGACTAACCGTGGGCGGCGCAGTGCGATTCGCGCTCGCCGTCCCGGCTGAGCCAGAAGAGGGCGGCGAAGACGGCGAGCCCGAGGACGTTGAGGACGAGCTTGTAGTCGAGCTCGACGCCGCCGAAGATGTCCTCGCGGCTGGGCCGCGTCTCGGGGATCAGGCCGGCGAGGCTGAAGAGCGCGTCGATCGCCAGCGCCGCGACGATCATCGTCAGCAGCATCAGGGCGACGATCCTCACGGTGAAGTCCCAGCCGTAGTACTTGCGGTAGATGGCGATGATCGGCAGCACGATCAGGTCGGCGAAGATGAAGGCCATCACCCCGGCGAAGCTGATCCCGCCGGACCAGAGCACCGCCGCCAGCGGCACGTTGCCGACCGAGCAGACGAAGCTGAGCACGGCGATCAGCGGGCCGACGATCACGTTCTCGAGCGCCGTCAGCCAGCTCGGCGCGTCATCGATGAAGAGCGCGTTGAAGAAGTCGTTGCCGAGCAGGCCGATGAAGCCGGCGAGCAGGAAGCCGATCGAGATCTCCTTCCAGAGCATGCTCCAGTCGCCGCGGAAGTTGGACGCCACCTCCGTCCAGGCGGCGCGCGAGCCGAGCCGCTCGCGCCAGCTCGAATTCCCGCCGCCGCCCCCTCCGTGGTTGTGCTCGTGGCCCGGGTCGGCGCGGCGCGCGTGGTCCCGCGCCCGCTCCTCCAGCCGCGGCGAGACGAAGCCGCGCAGCAGCACCGTCATCAGCACGATCATCAGAATGCCGCCGAGGTACTCGGCGAGTGTGAACTGCCAACCGATCAGCACCCAGAGGACCAGCCCCAGCTCCCAGACCAGGTTGGTCGAGGCGAACTGGAAGGCGAGTGCCGAAGCGGCGGAGGCGCCCTTCTGGAAGAGGCTCTTGGCGATCGCCACCGCGGCGTAGGAGCACGAGGAGGAGGCCGCGCCGAGCCCCGTCGCCCAGGCCACGGGCCGAGCCCCGTCCCCGGCCATCGTCGCCTCGATCCGCTCGCGCGGGATCCAGGCCTGTACCACTCCCGAGATCGCAAAGCCCAGCACCAGCGCCCACCAGACCCCATATGCCATCAGCAGCGACTGTTCGATCCCTTCCAGGATCGTGCTCAGTACGTCAGCCATGCAAGCACCGTAACAGATACCCCCCAGGGGTATATCTTTTCCGCTGACTTCGTCTTTTCTCTCGCATAGCGAGAGAAAAGACGAAGTCAGCGTGGATCACTCGATCCCGAGGCGCCGCGCGCGCTCGGACGCCCGCGCCACGATCTCCTCGACCCCCGGCAGCTCGCCGCCGCGCATCAGCACCCGCCCGCCGACCACCATCGTGTCGACCACCGAGCCGCTCGCCGCATAGACGAGATCCGCGTACAGGTCTCCCACCCCCAGCTCATAGCCGCCCGTCCGTAGCAGCAGAAAGTCCGCCACCCCACCCACCCGCAACTGGTTCCCACAACGATCCTCCCCTCGAACTGCATCAACTTGGCTATCCGCTGGATGGACAAGTTGATGCAGTTCGGCTGTGAGGAGGGGGGAGGTGGCGGCGGTGGCGATGGTCCAGGCCTCCCGTGCAGGGATCACGCCGGCGTCGTGGGCGGCGTGGCGCTGGGAGAGGGCGAAGAGCTTGAGGTCGGCGAGCAGGTCGAGCGAGTCGTTGGAGCCGGCGCCGTCGGTGCCCAGGCCGACCCGCACCCCCGCCCGGCGCGCCGCCGGGTAGGGGAGGACGCCGCCGACCGCGAGCTTCATGTTGGCGGCCGGATTGGCGATGACCGTGCAGCCGCGCCCGGCGATCAGCTCCAGCTCGGCCTGGTCGAGCCAGACGCCGTGGGCGAGCACGGTGCGCTCGCCCAGCAGGCCGAGGCGGTCGAGGTAGGCGGCGGGCCGGACTCCGTGGCGGTCGAGGCACTCCCTCACCTCGTCCTCGGTCTCGGAGAGGTGGATCTGGACCGGGACCTCGCGCTCGGCGGCGAGCTCCGCGGTCCAGCGCAGCAGCTCTTCGCTGGCCGTGTAGATCGCGTGCGGGGTGAGCGAGGCGCATACCTTGGCGGCGCCGAAGCCATCGAGTTCCTCCAGGGAGCCCAGCGCCGCCCGCTTCACCTCCTCGGTGCCGCCCTCGACGTCGATGAGCGGTTCGCCGATTGTCGCTCGGAGTCCGGCGTCGCGCACCGCCCGCGCGCTCGCGCCGGGATGCCAGTACATGTCCCAGAATCGGGTCGTGCCGGTGCGGATCATCTCCGCGCAGGCGAGACGGGTTCCCCAGTAGACGTCCTCGGGCTCGAGCTTCGCCTCGATCGGCCAGACCTTCTCCCGCAGCCAGCGCATCAGCGGCAGGTCGCCGCCGTAGCCGCGGAAGAGCGTCATCGCGGCGTGAGTGTGGCCGTTGACGAGCGGCGCGATGAGCGGCGCTCCGGCCGCCTCGATCGTCTCGTCCCCGGGCCGCGGGCCGACCTCTGGACCGAGCGCCTCGATTCGCCCTTGCTCGCAGCGCAGGCCGACCGTCTTCCCGTCGAGCACGGCGCCGGTGACGGTCAGCGGCCTGGGCTCGGTCACCGTCCCACTGCCCCGAGCCGCGGCAGCACCGCGGCGAGGCCGTCGCAGAGCGTCAGGGCGTTGGCGGCGCGCGCCGCTTCCAGCTCGATGATCTCGATCCGCTCGGCGCCGATGCCGTTGGCGAGGTTGTCGACCGCGCAGATCGCCGCGTAGGAGAGACCGAGCTCGGCGGCGAGCACGCACTCGCTGCCGATCGTCATCCCCACGACCTCGGCGTGGGCGGCGATCAGGCGGACCTCCGCCCGAGTCTCGAAGCGCGGCCCGATCGTTTGCCAGTAGACGCCGCCGTCGCGCAGCGTGATCCCGCTCGCGCTCCAGGCCTCGATCACTTCGCGCCGCCAGACGCGGTCGAAGGCGGGAGCCCGGTGGGCACGCTCGTCGTCGAAGGTCGAGAGGCCGACGTGGAGGGCGATGAAGTCGTCGGGGCAGAGCAGCGATCCGACCGGCAGATCGGTGCGCAGCGAGCCGACTGAGGCGATCGCCAGCACGCGGTCGCAGCCCTGCTCGGCGAGCGCCCGCAGGTTGGCCTCGTGGTCGATCTGGTGGGGGAGCACGTAGGGCTCGCCGTTGTGGCGCTGGACGATCGCCGCTCCATGCTCGGCGGCTGCCGCCGCAATCCGCTCGCCGCCCGGCCCGAGCGCGCTGCTGCCGAGTATCACCGCCAGCCGTCCCACCGGCCGATCCTATGCCGTGCGGTGGGCAAGAACGGCGCCCACGTCCCCTATGGTGATGCCATGGAGGAACACCCGTCGGGCCGGGAGGAGAGCGAGGATGCGCGCCTCGACCGCAACCTGGGTGAGCTGCTGCAGGAGCTGCGCGTCGCCCTGCCCGGGGTGCAGGTGCTCTTCGCCTTCCTGCTGGCCGTGCC
>CAZQET010000402.1:0-1699 GCA_964591825.1 uncultured Conexibacteraceae bacterium | reverse complement strand
CGCGACGAGCCCGGGGCCGTGCGACTCGCCTGCGGTCGTGAAGCGGAAACCGCCCATGGCCGCAAGGCTATATGGCGGCGGCTACCCCTTTCTCAGCAGCACGGTCCGCGCCAGCTCGTGCGGGATGCCGCTCGTCGGAGCGAACGTGACTTTCAGCCTCACCCGGGCCTTGCCGGCGCTGTTGAGGCGGACCCTGGTGATCGCCCAGGGCCGTATCGGCATCGTCACGACCCCCGCCGAGGGAGCCAAGCGCCTGACCAGTTTCACGCCCAGGCCGGTGAGGGTCAGGGCCCGGCGCCGGGGACATCGGTGCTGTGCAGGGAGCGGCGATCAACCCGTCGGCGTCGACTGCGAATCTCGCCCGGAAACCCGCCTGGACGTAGAGCCCGCTGCCACCCGCGTCGCCGGCGATCGCGGTGTCGTTGCGCAGGAACGCGGTCGTTGCTACATGTGTGTCCGCGCAGCGGCGCGCATCGCCTCGAGGGGCGCCTCGAGCCCGGTCCAGACCTGCAGGGAGAGCGCGCCCTGGCGGACCAGGACCTCGATTCCGTCGACCGTCGCGGCACCCGCCGCCGCCGCCGCCTCGAGCAGCGCGCCCGGCCCCCGGCCGTAGACCATGTCGACCACGACCTGGTCCGGGCCGAAGCGCTCGCGCTGCAGCGGCAGCTCCGCGAAAGGGTCCTCGCCGGCCAGCCCGACCGCGGTCGAATTGACGATCAGGCCGTAGGCATTCTGGTCCGGCGCGCGCACCGGCTCCCCGCCGAGCTCCTCGCAGAGGTTGCGGGAGCGCAGCTCGGTCCGGTTCCAGACGTCGACCGTGGCGCGCTCGCGCAGCAGCGCCCAGACCACGGCACGGGCGGCTCCCCCGGCGCCGAGCACAAGTGCCCGCTTGCCCTCCGGCGAGCCCGGCAAAGCCGCGAGCAGGCCGGCGGCGTCGGTGTTGTCGGCGCGGATCTCGTCGGCGGCGAAGCTCAGCGTGTTGGCGGCGCCGATCTCCCGCGCGGTCTCGGAGAGGATGTCTGCGACGGCGAGTGCCGCCCCCTTGTGGGGGACGGTGACGTTGGCGCCGACGAAGCCTTCTCCCGGCATCGCCCGCAGGCGCTGCTCGAGGGCCGCGGGGGAGACGTCGATCGCCTCGTACGTCCAATCTGCCAGTCCGAGCTCGGCCAGCGCTGCGTTGTGCATCGCGGGGGAGCGGGAATGCCCGATCGGATGACCGAGGACGGCGAGCCGCGGCATCCCTAGGCCCCCGAGCTCATTCGCCGCATGTAGTCGGCGAGTTGCCGCCGGCAGCTTCGCGCGCCGCTTCGTATTTGGCGACGTCTGCTTCGAATTCCTTTTCGGTCTTGGCGAAGGTGAGTTCGTTGCAGGCGCCGGGCTTCGTCACGTAGAAGACGTAGCCCACCTTGGCGGGATGGGCGGCGGCTTCGATCGCGACCAGTCCGGGGTTGCCGATCGGGCCCGGCGGCAGGCCGGCGTTGGTGCGGGTGTTGTAGGGGGATTCGGTCGCCAGTTCCGATTCGGTCAGCGGCCGTTCGTAGTTGCCGGTGGCGAAGCGGGTGGTCGCGTCGATCCCCAGCGGCCTCCCTTCGTGCAGCCGGTTGTAGATGACCGCGGCGACGAGCTTGTCCTGGCGGGCGACGCCGGACTCGGCCTGCACCATCGAGGCGATCGTGACGACGTCGTAGACCGTCAGGTT
>CAZQET010000401.1:0-2053 GCA_964591825.1 uncultured Conexibacteraceae bacterium | reverse complement strand
CCTCGCGATCGACCGGCAGGCCTCGAGAGAGAATCCTCGAAGGGTGACCGCAGTCGAATCGGACTCGACCGGCAACATCGAGTAGATCAGCCCGTAGGTGTGGTTTTGAATCGCTTCGCGATTTGCGCGTCCTGGGTGTCGAGGCGGTCGTCGTTCCAGTTGGTCTGCTCCCGTGCCATCACGCGGGAGCGTAGCAGACAAAACATTACGTGAGGCGGCCACGAAACTGTGAATTCTCAGGGTGTCTCGTCCAGGCCGAGGCGCCGCGACATCCAGCGGGCGCCGACCGTGTCGGTGAGGCCGTGGGCGACGATCGAGGAGATGATCGCGATCGCCGCCACGTCGAAGATCAGGCCGCGCCCGCCGACGTCGGACTTGAGCACGAAGAGGGCGAAGAGCATCGAGGCGACCCCCTTCGGCCCGAACCAGGCCATGAACAGCTTCTGCGGTCGCGGCAGGCCGGTGCGGAGGAAGGAGAGCATCACGGCCGCCGGCCGGGCGACGAGCAGGGCAAAGGCGACGAAGAGGACGAGCGGCGGCACGCTGTGGTCGAAGCCGGTGGCGACGATCAGAGCGCCGAAGACGAAGAAGGTGATCACCTGCAGGATTGCGCTGGCGTTCTCGGCGAACTCGACGAAGCCCTGCGGGACGTCGCGCTCCGAGGCCCCCATCGCGATCCCGCAGACGAAGGCGGCGATCAGTCCGTTGCCGAAGGTGACGTCGGCGAGGCCGAACGAGAAGAGGGCGAAGCCGACGGCGTAGATGCCCTCGTAGCGGGCGGTCAGCCCGCCCCCGGGGAGCCGGTGGTGAAGGCGCCCGCCGAGGGCCCCCAGGGCGATGCCGATCGCGGCGCCGACGACCGCCTCGCCGGCGAGCTTCGCGGCTTCGGCGCCGGCGTCGCCGCCCGGCGAGGCGAGGACCAGGAAGAAGAGGACGAAGGGCAGCGCCAGGCCGTCGTTGAGACCCGACTCGAGGTTTAGCGTGTGACGGACCGCGCTCGGCACGAGCCGCGAGGTCACGACGGCGGAGGTGACCACCGGGTCGGTGGGGGTGAGCACCGCGCCGAGCAGGAAGGCCTCGGCCCAGCTCAGCCCCGGGAAGAGCGCCTTCGCCGCGAGCGCCAGCAGCGCCAGGGTGATCGGCATCGCGACGATCAGCGAGCGGGCGACGGGGCTCCAGTGGCGGCGCAGGAGCTCGCGCTCGACGAACATCCCGTCGGAGAAGAGGGTGAGGATCAGCGCCAGCTCGATCAGCTCGACGATCGAGCGGTCGGTCGGGTTCACGTCGACGACGCCGGTCGCGGCCAGGGCGATGCCAAGCGCGACCGAGAGGACCGAGGCCGAGAGCACCGTCCCGCGCATCAACCCCGAGAGTGCGGCGACGACGGCCAGCAACCCGCCGAACAGCAGCACGGCTTCGCCGAAGCCGATGTCCACGCGCTACTCCCGTCCGTTGAGAAGGTTGCGCTCGACGAGCAGCTCGGCGACCTGGACGGCGTTGGTCGCCGCCCCCTTGCGCAGGTTGTCGGATACGACCCACATGTCGATGGCGCTCTCGTTTCCGGGGTCGCGGCGGATCCGCCCGACGAAGACGTCGTCCTTGCCGGCCGCCTTGATCGCCATCGGGTAGCTCGCCGCGCGGGGTTCGTCGACGACCGTCACCCCGGGTGCCGCTTCCAGCAGCTCGCGGGCCCGCTCCGGGGAGAGCGGCTCCCGGGTCTCGACGTTGACCGCCTCCGAGTGGCCGGTGACCACCGGGACCCTGACGCAGGTCGCGCTGACCCGGATCGAGGCGTCGTCGAGGATCTTCCGGGTCTCGTTGATCAGCTTGCGCTCCTCGTCGGTGTGGTCGTCGCCCGCGGCAAAGCTGCCCGCCTGCGGAAGCGCGCTGAAGGCGATCTGGTGGGGGTACACGTCGGCGACGACGTCCCCGCCGTGGAGGACCGCCTCGGACTGGCCGCGGAGCTCGTCGATCGCGCTCCTGCCGGTGCCGGAGACCGCCTGGTAGGTGGAGACGACCAGCCGCTCGATGCCCGCCTCGTCGTAGAGGGGCT
>CAZQET010000400.1:0-9726 GCA_964591825.1 uncultured Conexibacteraceae bacterium | reverse complement strand
ACCGGCGAAGAGCAGCAGCACGGTGAAGATCCGGGCTCCGACCTCACCGCCGAGGTAGACAAGCGCCGTTTCGAGCCCGTAGCCGATCTTGCCCCCGTCCCAGCCGAAGAAGAGCACGAAGCAGAGGTAGACGCCCACGGCGATCATTCCCATCCCGATCAGGTCGAGGTGCCGCTGCTGCAGCCCCTCCGGCAGATGCAGCCGCCCCCGCGAGGCCTTGGCCTTCGCCTTGCGAGGCGCAGCTCTGCCCCGACCCTTCTTCTTACGCACGAACATGGTGCGCCCCTTCGACGCCGCCCCTCACTCCCCTGCGCCCCCGCTGACTTCGTGTTTTCTCTCGAATAGCGAGAGAAAACACGAAGTCAGCGGGGATGGGGGTGTTTAAAACGCCGCTAAATGCTGAGCGAACGGGCGGGATCGCGGGCTAACATCGGGTGATGCTCACGAGCGAGGCGGAGGCGGCGACCGGACGCGTACTGGTGGTCGAGGACGATCCGGAGATCGCCGACGTGCTGCGCCGCTCGCTGCGCCAGGAGGGCTACGAGGTGAAGACCTCGGGCGACGGGATCGAGGCGCTGGATGTCGCGACCGGCTTCTTGCCGGACCTCGTCGTGCTCGACCTCGGCCTGCCGCGCCTCGACGGCGTCGAGGTCTGCAGGCGGCTGCGTGCCGAGGGCGACGTGCCGATCCTGATGCTGACCGCCCGCGCTGAGACCGAGGACAGGGTCGGCGGCCTCGACAGCGGCGCCGACGACTACCTGGTCAAGCCCTTCGAGCGCAGCGAGCTTTTGGCGCGGATTCGCGCCCTGCTGCGCCGCCGCCCGCCGCGCGGGACCGCCTCCCTGCAGGTCGGCGACCTCAGCCTCAACCCGGACACTCGCGAGGTGAAGCGCGGCGAGCGCGAGCTGGAGCTGACCAACCGCGAGTTCGAGCTGCTCGAGTTCCTGATGCGCAACGAGCGCCTCGTCGTCTCCCGTGAGCGGCTGCTTGACGACGTCTGGGGCTACGACCCGACCGCGGCGACGAACACGATCGACGTCTTCATCTCCAACCTGCGCCGCAAGCTCGAGGCTGGTGGCGAGCCGCGACTGCTGCACACCAAACGCGGCGCCGGCTACGTGCTCAAGGAGTAGTGGTTGGCAGTCGCACGCAAGCTCTGGGGCCGGCGATCCCGCCCCTCCAGCTGGCCAGTCCGCTGGCAGTTGGCGCTGGTGTCAGCGGGCCTGACGCTGGTCATCCTGGTGGTCTTCGGCGTCGTCATCGGCCAGGTTGCCAGCAATCGCATTCGCGACGACTTCAATCGCCAGGTGGCCGGTGCGGCTCAGACTCTGGCGGCCGAAAGTCGCATCCTCAGCACGCCGTTCAGCACGATCTGGCACGGCCCGGAACTGGACGACTTCGTTCACCCCGACAATGCCTCTGCCCGGGTCTTTGGCGCCAACGGCACCTTGCTCAAGGAGAGCACCGGGGCGGCGGACCTCGGCACCCCCGTCGAAGGCCTCACCACCCACGGCAACCTGCGCGTCGCCACCGCACGGATCACCGGCGTCGCCGGAGTCGGCACCACCGGCTTCGTCCAGTACGGCCGCAGCGTCGCCCACGTCGATTCGACGATCGACCGTCTCTGGCTCTTCATCGTCGCCGGGATCGTCGCCGGGACGCTGCTCGCGAGTCTCGGCGGCGTGGCGATCGCCGCGCGGGCCATGCGGCCGATTTCCTCGCTGACCGCCACCGCCCGGGAGATCGCGGCTACCGGCGATCCCTCGCGCCACATGCCCGAGCCGACCGCGGAGGACGAGGTCGGCGAGCTAGCGCGCACGCTCGAGCAGATGCTGCGCTCGCTCGACGGAGCCCGTGCCGAGCGCGAGGCGGCGATGCAGAAGCAACGCGAGTTTGTCGCCGACGCCTCGCACGAGCTGCGCACGCCGCTGACCAGCGTCCTCGCCAACCTCGAACTGCTGCAGGCCTCACTCGAGCGGCCGCGCCAGGAGGACGAGGGGGCGATGGTCGATTCGGCGCTGCGCTCCTCCAAGCGGATGAGCCGCCTGGTCGCCGACCTGCTGCTGCTGGCGCGCGCCGACGCCGGGCGAGCCGGCAAGCACCGGCCCTGCGATCTGGCCGAGATCGCCGGCAACGCCGCGGTCGAGATCGCGCCGCTGATCGGCGATCGCGAGCTGGAGATCGACAACGAGCGGGCGCTGCCGGTCAGCGGCAACGCCGACGAGCTGCACCGCATGATTCTCAACCTGCTCGACAACGCCGCCCGCCACACGCCCCCCGGCGCCTGCATTGAACTGCACCTGCGCCGGGTCGGCGACGAGGCGGTGATCGAGGTTGCTGACGATGGGCCCGGCATCCCGCCCCGCCTGCGCGAGCAGGTCTTCGACCGCTTCGTCCGTGGCGACGGCCCCGCCGACACCGCCGTCGGCCCGGGCAGCGGACTCGGCCTCTCGATCGTCCGCTCCGTCGCCACCTCCCACAGCGGCACTGTCGAAGTGGGCGAATCAGCCGCCGGCGGCGCCCAATTCCGCATCCGCATACCCCTGCAGCCCACTCGGCAGCCGGCGCAAAGCTTTTAGCCAAGCTTTAGCGGGCGTTCCTATCTTCATCCTCGGACGAGACACAGGACCCGCCGGGCTCTCCCCAACATCCCCGGCGGGTCCTTTTCGTGCGCTCAGACCTCTACGACGACCGGAATGATCATCGGCCGCCGTCGCAGCTTCTCGTAGACCAGGCTGGCGACCGCGTCGTGGAGGTCTTCCTGGATCAGGTGCAGCTCCCGCGTGCCGGCTTTCGCGGCCTCCTCGAGGGAGTCCTCGACCAGGTCTTCCAGCTCCTCGACCAGCGCATCGGCTTCTTCGAGGAAGGAGACCCCGCGAAAGAGGACCTCGGGGTCGGCGACCACCTCGCCGTCCTCGGAGGAGATCGTGGCGACGACGATGAAGATGCCGTCGGCGGAGATTTCGCGGCGGTCCCGCAGGGCGACGTCGTCGGGCTCGCCGACGTTCACCCCGTCGACGAAGATGACGCCGGCGTGAATGTCCTCGCCGAAGCGGGCTCCCCGCTCGTCGATCTCCAGCGGCAAGCCGTTGCGACCTTGAAAGATGCACTCGGGCTCGACCCCGACCGACTCGGCCAGCTCGGCGTGCAGGCGCAGCCGCTGATAATCGCCGTGCACGGGCAGCACGTAGCGCGGTTTGGTCAGGTTGAGCATCAGTTTCAGCTCCTCCTGCCAACCGTGCCCGGAGGCGTGGATCGGGGCGTCTTTGGCGGTCACTACTTTGGCGCCGATCTCGTAGATGCGGTCGATCGTCTCGTTGACCGCCCGCTCGTTGCCGGGCACCGGCGTCGCCGAGAAGACCACCGTGTCGCCGGAGTGCAGCTCGACGTCGCGATGGTCGTTGTTGGCCATGCGCCGCAGGGCCGAGAGGGGCTCGCCCTGGCTGCCGGTCGAGATCACGATCACCTTCTCGTCGGGGAAGCTCTCGATCTCACGCGGCTGGATGAAGAGGCCGGAGGGTGCCTCCGCGATCCCCAGGTTCGAGGCGATGTTGAAGTTTTTGCGCATCGAGCGGCCGACCAGGGCGACCCGGCGGTCGAGCTTCACGGCCGCGTCGATCACCTGCTGCACGCGGTGGATGTTGGAGGCGAAGGAGGTGACGATGATGCGGCCCTCGCAGTCGCCGAAGGCGTCGAGGAGGGCTGGGCCGACGCTCGACTCCGAGGGCGCCACGCCCCGGCGGTCGGCGTTGGTCGAGTCGCCGCAGAGCAGCAGCAGGCCGTCGCGGCCCAGTTCGGCCAGACGCGAGATGTCGGCGGGCCGGCCATCGACCGGGGTCTGGTCGAACTTGTAGTCGCCGGTCATCAGCACCGAGCCCAGCTCCGTGGTCAGCAGCACCCCGCGCGCATCGGGGATCGAGTGCGAAAGGTGGATCAGCTCCAGCTCGAAGGGGCCGAGCCGCACCGTCTCCCCCGCCGGCAGGTCCTGCAACGGCGCCTCACCGAGCTTGTGCTCGTCGAGCTTGGCGCGGACCATGCCGATCGTCAGCAGGCCGCCGTAGATCACCTGCGGCATGCCGATCTCGCGCAGCACGTACGGCAGGGCGCCGACGTGGTCCTCGTGGCCGTGGGTGAGCACGATCGCCTCGATGTCCTCGGCGCGGTCGCGCAGGTAGGAGAAGTCCGGCAGGACCAGATCGATGCCGAGCATCTCGGCAGTCGGGAACATCAACCCGGTGTCGACGACGACGATGCGGCCGTCGTATTCGACCACCGCCATGTTCTTGCCGATCTCGCCCAGCCCCCCGAGGGGCAGCACCCGCAGCTTGCCGTTCGGCACTAGTGGTCCGCCCGGTGTGTCAGGTGGACCACTAGCTCTTCACCGCGGTGAGCCCGACGCCCTCGAGCGCCGCCCGCACCGTCGCCCGCTGCTCGGCGTCAGCGGAAACGAGCGGCAGCCGCAACCTGTCGGAGGGGATCAGTCCGATCATCTCCAGCGCCGCCTTTACCGGGATCGGGTTGGTGGTCACGCCCATCGCCGCGTAGACCTCGCGCAGGCCGGCGTCGATCTCGCGGGCCCGGTCGACCTCACCCGCCTCGATCGCGTCCCAGATCTCTCGCATCTGCGGACCGACCAGGTGCGAAGCGACGAGGATGCCCCCGGCACCGCCGATCTCCAGGGTCTTGAGGAAGATCTCGTCGTTACCGGCGAGGATCGCCAGTCCCTCGATCGGCCGCAGGTCGTCGTTGTTGGCCTGCTTGACGGCGACCACGTTCTCGATCTTGCCGATCTCGGCGAGCTGGTCGGGCGGCACGTTGACGACCACCCGCGAGGGGATGTTGTAGGCGATCAGCGGAAAGCCGGGCACGGCCGCTGCGATCGTCTCGAAGTGAGCGAGGATCCCGGCCGGGTTCGGCTTGTTGTAGTAGGGCGTGACGATCAGCGCCGCATCCGCCCCGGCATCGACCGCCCCCTGAGTCAGCTCGATCGAGTGCTGGGTGTAGTTGGTGCCGGTGCCGCAGACCAGCAGCACCTCGTCGCCGACCTCGCGGCGGATCGCCCGCAGCAGGACAAGCGCCTCCTCGTCGGTCAGCGTCGGGGCCTCGCCGGTGGAGCCGGAGATCACCAGGCCGTGCGAGCCGTGCTCGAGCAGATGGGTCGCGAGCTTCAAGGTCGTCGCCTCGTCGACGCGACCGTCCTCGTCGAACGGCGTGACCATTGCCGTGAGCACTCCGCGAATCTGCTTCATCGCGCCAGGGTATCGCGGCCGCTCTAAAGCAGCTTCTCGAGGCCCACCGTGAAGCGCTCCGGCAGCTCACCGACCTTGCGCACGGCGAGCAGCACTCCCGGCATGAAGGAGCGGCGGTCGATCGAGTCGTGGCGCAGGCTCAGCGTCTGGCCCTCGCCGCCGAAGATCACCTCTTGGTGGGCGACCAAGCCGGGCAGGCGCACCGAGTGGATCGGCTCGTGGACGTTGCCGCCCGCGGCGTCGATCAGCTCGGCTGTGCGCTTTGCGGTGCCGGAGGGAGCGTCGAGCTTACGATCGTGGTGCAGCTCGACGATCTCGCACTCGGGCATGTGACGGGCGATCGTCTGGGAGACCTCCATCAGCAGCACCGCGCCGATCGCGAAGTTGGGGGCGACGAAGGCGTTGGCGCTTGCCGCCTCAGCAGCGGTGCGCAGTGCCTCGAGGTCGAAGCCGGTGGTGCCGACGACGGCGTGGACGCCGGCCGCGAGACAGGCTTCGGCATTGGCGAGCGCGGTATCTGGCTGGGTGAAGTCGACGACGACGTCCGCGTCGGCCAGCACGTCACCGAGCTCGGTTTCGAGCGCGGGGTCCGCCCTGCCGCTGAGCTCGGTGTCCTCGGCGCCCTCGACCGCCTCGCAGACGGCCTGGCCCATGCGGCCGGCGGCGCCGGAGACAACGACCCTGATCATGCGGCGACCAGCGCCTCGCTGATTGGGCCAAGGGCCTCGCGAAACCGCGCCTCGTCGCGCCCGACGCAGGCCGCCGAGAGCTGCTCGGGGCCGTAGAGCCCAGTGGCCAGCTCGGTCAGGTCGTCGACCGTGACCGCGTCGACCTTGGCCAGCATCTCGTCGAGGCTGTCGATCGGCAGACCGAAGAGCGTCGCTCGCGAGATCCGCGACATCCGCGCGGCCGTCGACTCCGAGGAGAGCACCAATCGACCCTTGACGTTCTCCTTGCCGCGCGAGAGCTCCTCCGCGGAGACCGGCTCGGCTCGCAGCCGCGCCAGCTCAGCTCCGATCACGGCGCAGGCCTCCTCGACGTTGTCCTCGCGGGTGCCAACGTAGCCGGCGACCAGGCCGCAGTCGGTGTACTGCTCGCTGTAGGAGCCCACCGCGTAGGCGAGGCCGCGCTTCTCGCGCACCTCGCGGAAGAGCCGCGAGGAGCTGGAGCCGCCGAAGATCGAGTCGAGGACGGCGAGCGCGTAGCGGCGCTCGTCGTCGCGAACGATGCCGGGAGCGCCGAAGCAGATGTGGTACTGCTCGGTGTCCTTCTCGTAGAAGCGCAGGCGTGCAACGCCGTCGGCGGCAACCGCGCCGGCGCCGTTCGCAATGGCGGCGGCCGGCGGCCGCACGAGGCGCTCGGCCAGCGCCGCGATCCGCTCGTGCTCGACGTTGCCGGCGGCGCCGACGACGATGTTGGGTCCGGTGTAGTGGGCGCTGCGGTAGGCCTCGATCTCGGGCACCGGCACCGAGCTGATCACCTCGGCCTCGCCCAGCACGCGGCGGCCCAACGGGTGCTCGCCGAAGACCGCCTCGGCGAGGATGTCGTGCACTCGGTCCTGCGGCTCATCCTCATACATCGCGATCTCCTCCAGCACGACCTCTCGCTCGGAGTCGACTTCCGGGTAGGTCGGCGCCAGCAGCATCTCCGCCAGTAGGTCGAAGACCTCCTCGGTGTGCTCGTCGAGGAAGCGCGCGTGCAGGTGAGTGGTCTCCTTGCCGGTGGCGGCGTTGACCGAAGCGCCGAGGCCGTCCAGCTTCTCGGCGATCTCGATCGCCGAGAAGCGCGGCGTGCCCTTGAACAGCAGGTGCTCGAGGAAGTGCGAGACGCCGGCCTGCGCCGGCGTCTCGTTGCGCGAGCCGGTCCGCACCCAGAGCCCGAGCGCGACGGACCGCACCGAGGGCACGGCCTCGGTGACGACCCGGACGCCCGAGTCCTGTGTGCTTAACGTCGCGTCGCTCAAATTCCTAGTCGCGACGCTCGCGCTCACGCCGGGGGCGTCGCTCGCGGCCGCCACGGCCACCGCGGTCGCCGCCGTTGCGGCGTGAGCCACCGCCGTCACCAGAGCCGATCGCGGCCAGCTCCTCGGCGCTCTTGCCCTCGATTGAGGGGTCGTCGGAGAGCCGCAGGCCGATGCGACCGCGCTCGCGGTCGACCTCGACCACGGTGACGTCGATCTCGTCACCGGAGCTGAGCACGTCCTCGACCGAGTCGACCCTCTCCCCCGGCTTCACGTTGGAGATGTGCAGCAGGCCGTCGGTGCCCTTGACCAGCTCGACGAAGGCGCCGAAGGTCGTCGTCTTGACGACCTTGGCGGTTTCGTAACGATCGCCGACTTCGGCCTCCTTGGTCATCGATTGGATGCGAGCGACGCAGGCTTCGACCAGTTCGCCGGTTGGCGCGTAGATCCGCACCGTGCCGTCGTCTTCGACGTCGATCTCAGCTTCGAACTCCTCGCAGAGGGCGCGGATCGTTTCGCCGCCCTTGCCGATCACGGCGCCGATCTTCTCGGGGTCGATCTTGATCGACTCGATCCGCGGCGCGTGCTGGGAGAGCTGCTCCCGCGGGCCCTCGATCGCTTCCGCCATCTTGCCGAGGATGAACTGGCGGCCCTCGTTGGCCTGTTTAAGCGCATCTTCGAGTATTTCAAAAGTAACGCCGGTGATCTTGATGTCCATCTGCAGGGCGGTGATCCCGTCAGCGGTGCCGGCGACCTTGAAGTCCATGTCGCCGAGGTGGTCCTCGACGCCAGCGATGTCGGTGAGGACGATGTAATCGTCGCCCTCCTTGATCAGCCCCATGGCGACGCCGGCGACCGGCGCGCTGACCGGGACGCCCGCTGCCTGCAGCGCCATCGAGGACGCGCAGACCGAGCCCATCGAGGACGAGCCGTTGGACTCGAGCGTCTCCGAGACGACCCGGACGACGTAGGGAAAGCTCTCTTCGTCGGGGATCGTCGGCGCCAGGGCGCGCTCGGCGAGAGCGCCGTGGCCGATGTCGCGGCGCTTGGGACCGCGCATGAAGCCCGCCTCCCCAACCGAGAAGGGCGGGAAGTTGTAGTGGTGCCAGAAGCGCTTGGTCGTCGCCAGGCCGAGCGTGTCGAGGCGCATGTCCATGCGCGTCGTGCCCAGGGCGACGTTGGAGAGGATCTGGGTCTCGCCGCGGGTGAAGAGGGCCGAGCCGTGCACGCGCGGGGAGAGGTCGACCTCGCACTCGATCGGCCGGATCTCGTCCTGAGCGCGGCCGTCGGGGCGCTTCTTGTCGACGGCGATCGCCTTGCGGATCGTGTCCTTCTCGATCGCGTCGAAGGCGGCGCCGACCTCCGCCTTGCGCTCGGCGTCTTCGCCGTCCTCACCCTCGGGCGCGTACTCGGCGACGACCTCGTCCTTGACCTTGTCGATCGCCTCGTAGCGCTCGAGCTTGCCCTCGGTGGCGATCGCGTCGATCAGCGCCTGGCCATGGGAAGAGCGGATCTCGCCGAGCAGGCCCTCGTCGATCTCCGGGGCCTCGACCTCGACCTTCTCCTTGCCGGCCTTCTCGGCCAGCTCCTCCATCGCCGCGACCAGCTTCTTGATCTCGGCGTGGGCGATGTCGAGGGCATCGAGGATCTCGGCCTCGGTGACGCCGTCGGCGCCGGCCTCGACCATCAGGATCGCCTCGTCGGTGCCGGCGACGATCAGGTCGAGCTCCAGCTCCTCGAGCGTCTCCTCCGGCGGGTTGACGACGAAGTCACCCTCGAGCTTGCCGATGCGGACGGCGCCGACGTGGGCTTCGACCGGCACCGGCGAGATCGCCAGCGCGGCTGAGGCGCCGTTCATCGCGAGGATGTCGTAGGGGTGGACGTGGTCCACGGAGAGCGGGGTGGCGACCAGCTGAGTCTCGTAGTGCCAGCCCTTGGGGAAGAGGGGGCGGATCGGCCGGTCGATCATGCGCGCGGTCAGCGTCGCCTTCTCGCCCGAGCGGCCCTCGCGGCGGAAGAAGGAGCCGGGGATCTTGCCCGCGGCGTACATCCGCTCCTCGACGTCGACGGTGAGCGGCAGGAAGTCCACGTCGCGCAGGTTGCCCATCGTCGCGGTGCAGAGGACTATCGTGTCGCCGGACTGGACGACCACGGCGCCGCTCGCCTGGCGGGCGAGCTTGCCCGTCTCGAAGGAGATCTGGCTGTCGCCGACATCCGCCGAGACACGGCTAACGTCAAACATACTCATCGATTTTCTTACCTCCGGCCGCCCGGTTTGGCGGCCATATGCGTTCAGAACTCTCGTTCTCTGTCCCGAAAGAGGGTACAGGTCTAAGGGAACACAGCGGGCGTGCCTGTTACCCCTGCACGAATGCCGGACTCGAAGTCGCGGCGGACCCTTGCGGCAACGGCTTCGGAGCGGCGATCGGACTCGAAACGCTCGAGCTCGAGGCCGAGCCGCTCCGCTCGCTCCCACAGGTGCGGATCATCGACATGGCCGCGGTCGGCGTAGAGCAA
>CAZQET010000399.1:0-3987 GCA_964591825.1 uncultured Conexibacteraceae bacterium | reverse complement strand
CGCGCACCGCCGGGAAGCGCTCCAGGTAGCGGGAGACGAACTCCTCGCCCTCCTTGCGCGGGATGTTGAGCCGGTCAGCGAGGCCGAAGCCGGTGAGGCCGTAGACGATGCCGAAGTTGACCATCTTCGCCTTCGAGCGCTGGCCGACGTCGACCTCCTCGCGCGAGATCTCGAAGACCTCGGCCGCGGTCGCCGCGTGCACGTCTTCGCCGGCGCGGAAGATCTCCTTGAGGACCTCCTCGTCGGCGACGTGAGCGAGGACCCGCAGCTCGACCTGGCTGTAGTCGGCGGAGAGCAGCCGCTCGCCCTTCTCGGCGACGAAGCAGGCGCGCACGGGGCGCCCGATCTCGGTCCGGATCGGGATGTTCTGCAGGTTCGGGTTGGTGCTGGAGAGGCGCCCGGTCGTGGTCGCGGCCTGGTTGAAGGTGGTGTGTACGCGGCCGGTCTCGGGGTCGATCAGGTCTGGGAGCGAGTCCAGGTAGGTGTTCTTCAGCTTGGTCAGCTCGCGCCAGGACTCGATCTTCTCGACGATCGGGTGCTCGTCGCGGATCTGGGCGAGAACGCGAGCGTCGGTCGAGAAGCCGGTTTTGCCGCGCCGCTTGCGAGTCAGGCCGAGCTTCTCGAAGAGGATCCGCCCCACCTGCTGCGGGGAGCCGATCGTGAACTCCTCCTCGGCCAGCTCGTAGATCTCCCCCTCCAGCGTCTCGATCCGCTCGCCGAAGCCGGCACCCACCTCCGCCAGGCGCCCGGCGTCGAGCTTCAGTCCCTCGCGTTCCATCGCTGCGAGGACGTGGACGAGCGGCAGCTCGATCTCGCGCAGCAGCCGCCTCAGCTCGAGCTCCTCGATGCGGGGCCGCTGGACGTCGGCAAGGGCGGCGACGAGCCGCGCTTCCTCGGATGGATCGAGACCGGCCTCGCCCTCGTCGGCGTCGAGTGAAAGCTGTCCGCCGTCCTCGTCCTCGGACGGCGGGGCGGCGCCCTCGGCGATGCCGATCCCCGCGTCGGCCGCAAGCTCGACCAGGTCGTAGGTGCGTCGCTGGGGCTCGAGCAGGTAGGCGGCAAGCATCGTGTCGTGGTCCAGCTCGAGCGCAACCGCCTCGCGGGCGGCAGCGGCGAGCAGGCCGTGGCGGCCGCCGCCGAGCGACTTGAGGTCGTGGGCGACCAGAGCGCGGCCGGGCAGCGCCACCGCCAACTCGTCGAGCATCGAGGAGCCGGCGAGAACCCGCTCGCCGTCGACCGCCGCCCAGCCCTCCCCGCCGATCGCCAGGGCGAGTGGGCCATCCCCCCCGCTCAGATCACCGGGCTCCGCCTCAACGGCCTCGACCTCGAGCTCCGTCTCCACCCGGCGACCCGGCACCGCCTTGCCATCCGGCAGAGCTTCTTCGAGGCGCTCGATCACCGCCCGCAACTCGAACTCGCGCATGAAGTCGCGCAGGGCGCCGCGGTCGGGTTCGGCGCCCATCACCTCGCCCAGGTCGATGCCGATCTCGACGTCGTAGTGGAGCGTCGCCAGCTGCTTCGACATGCGCGCATCGTCGGCGTGCTCGGTCAGGTTCTGCTTGCGCTTGGCGCCGGAAATCTGGTCGACGGCAGCGAGGACCCCCTCGAGATCGCCGAATCTCTGCAGCAATTGCGTGGCGGTCTTCTCGCCGACCCCGGGCACGCCGGGGATGTTGTCGGAGGTGTCGCCGCGCAGGCCCATCAGGTCGGTGATCAGCTCGGGCGGCACTCCGTAGCGCTCCTCGACCGCGGCGGCGTCGTAGACCTTGGTCTCGGTGATGCCGCGTGAGGTGCTCATCACCCGCACCCCCTCGCCAACCAGCTGGTAGGCGTCGCGGTCGCCGGTGACGACCATCACCGGGATGCCCTGCTCCCTGGCCTGTCTCGCCAGCGAGGCGATCACGTCGTCGGCCTCATAGCCCTCGACCTTGACGTTGGTGTAGCCGAAGGCCTCGACCAGCGGCATCAGGTTCGGCCACTGCTCGCGCAGCAGGTCGGGACGCGGTTTGCGTTGCGCCTTGTATAGGTCGTAGGTGACCTCGCGCCCCGACATCCCCGCGTCCCAGGCGACCACCACCCCGGCCGGCGCGTGCTCGTCGATGATCTTGACCAGCATCGAGGCGAGCCCGTAGATCGCGTTGGTCGGCCGCCCATCGCTCGTCCCAATCGACTCCGGCAGCGCGAAGAACGCCCGATAGGCAAGCGAGTTGCCGTCGATCAGGAAGAGCTCGTGCTGGGGGTCGTCGAGTTTCTTGTTCGCCATAGGGCAACTCTATGAGGCCGGGAGGCGAGGACCCCGCGCCGGATTCTGGTGACCTGCCCTACGGCAGGCGGAAGGGGTGCGAAGGGTTCTGCACCGCCCGCACGAGGCTGGCGCGGGTTCCCGTGCCGGTCAAACGCACTCCGGTGCGGCCGGGGAAGTCGACGGTGAGATGACCGCGCCAGCGCACGCGCCCTTCGGAATCGCGGCTGTAGGTCGCACCGCCGTCGAAGGGCGCAGGCGGCGCGACGGTCGCGGTTCCGTCTGGGACGTTGAAGTCGAAGGCGCCGGGCCTGGCTTCGGCCGCCACGCCCCGATCTATCAGCAACGAGCCCCGCCGTTCGTGGATCGAGGCATTGAACCTGGCAGGCCGCGAGGGACCGTTCTTCCTGGCTTCAAATTCGAACCGGGTACTGCCCCGATTATGCGCGCGGAGGAGCGCCCCAGGGGAGTGGCCGCCAAAGCCTTCGTCGCCAGATTTGCCGCAGACCAAGCTGAGGGCAAATTGCGCATCTCCGCGCACGGTAGTCGCGTGAGCCTCGCTGTATCCCTGCTCTCCGCTGAAGTCGATGGTCCCCACGTAGTCGCCGGAGTCGACGGCCACCGATTTGCCGCCGCACTTCGAACGTTCTGTCCTCTCCCTGCCCGAAGAGACGAAATCGACGTCGATCCTTCCCACTGCACCTAGGTCGGCTTCGATCGAGGTGTCACTGACCATGGCATGGGCGAAGTAGAGGACGGCGGAACGGCGAGCGTGTGCCAGGACCAGCACCTCGCCTCGTTCCGTTTCAGGCTTGTGGACCGAGAGGACGTCGAGCGTATATCCGTTGCTCGCGCCCAAGCGGAATCCGCCCGGGGGCGACAGCGTCTCGGCAACCGCCGGCAAGGCGATCGCAGAGGCGGCAAGACAGGCGCTTCCCGTCGCCAACGCAACGAGCAAGGCGCGCCGACAGCGGCTCTCCCGCACCTTCCTCACCGCTCGAGCATATTCAACGTCAATTGCTCTTTGCCCGAGTGCCTGGCAGCGAGTGAGTCCGCTTGAGTACCAGCCTTTCGGTACGACCTTCGGTGAGGGTGGCGGTCAAGACGAGCTTGAGAAGGCCGGCGTGGCGGGCAATGGCTTTCAGCCCCAACCGCGAGAGCCTGCAGTGGATCGCGATCTTGCCTGCGGCGCGCGTTCGCGCCTCACCCTCGCACACCTGGCGGGGGCCTTTCCGAAGTTCGGCAATCACCCGCAGCGCGACGAAGCCGGCGCCGGCGACCTGCGCGCGAACGGTGAGCCAACGTCCTGACCGCGCGAGGTGGCGGAGGACAAGCACGCGCTGCGGAGCTTGGGGTGAAGCCTGCGGGGCGCCTCCTCCCGCCCGCTCGAACGACGAGGCTTCGACCGGCTGGGGTTCATTTGCGGCGAGCCAGGCTTCCGCTTCGGCTCGGCGACCGGCGATGAATTCAAGGGCTTCTTCCACCCCGTTTTTGCCTTCTTTGATTTCCGTGGCGTCATATTCGGGGCGCCCGTGGGCGATTTCTTCGGCCTGCCACGGTTCGAGCAGTTCGGCGGTGGCTTCGGCCAGCGCGGCCGGTTCGAGGGCGGTGATCGTGCTCGTCACCTGACGGAGGGCTTCCCAGTACATGCGGAAGCAGGCTTCATCTTCCAGGCACTTGTCGAAGAGCACGCCGCCTTCTCCGTCGAAAGTGACTTCACGTCCCGGCGTGCCCACGCCGATCGT
>CAZQET010000398.1:0-1558 GCA_964591825.1 uncultured Conexibacteraceae bacterium | reverse complement strand
TCCCCTCTGGCGGAGCCTCCCCGGTTGTTGCTCCGACAGAGGGGAGCCCGTCATCCGCGGAGGTGCCAGTTTCGAGGCGGACGCAGTTGCCTTCGGAACTCAGCTGCAGGGCCAAGCTTTGAGCGTCGAGCAGATCCCCTTCGAGGCGTTGTTCTTCAACGCTGCCGTCTTCGTTGAGCTTCGTGAGGATGATTTCGACGCTCTGCTCGTCTTCTTCGGCAGCTTCTGGAGCCAGCGCGATGGTGATCAGGTATTCGTCGCCTTCGCAGCTTTCGATGCTGGGACCACCTGCAGCTATGGGGCCTCCGGGAACCCCTCCACCAGCGGCCGGGAACGGCGTGGCAGCGGGCGATGAGGTCCCCTCTGGCGGAGCCTCCCCATTTGCTGCTCCGCCAGAGGGGACCTCATCGCCCGCCCCTGCGCCTGATTCCGGTGGAGATGCCGGTGCGGCAACCGCGATCGCTTCTGCGGGAGCGATCGCCGGGCCCTCGCTTGCCCGTTCGGTCTTGATCGGGTTGCCGGCGCTCGCCACAGAGCCTGCTGCAACTGAGACTGGAGTGCCGGGCGCGACCACGCGCTGGGCGACGAGCGGGCCGCCGCGACGCGAGCCCAGTGCCACCGAGTGGCCGACGCCGGCTTCGAAGTGCGGCGGCGCTGGCATTGGCCCGAGCGAGCCGGAGTCGTCGGGCCCGAGGCTGATCGCCGCCAGCAGGACGAGCAGCAGCATCAGTCCGAGGACGACCGTCAGGCCGAGCAGCGAAAAGACCGCTCGCCTGGGGAACCTCCCACCCAGTGAAGACAACGAGCCGATCGGCCTACCATACGCTTTTGGTCAATAGGTCTCAACTATCTCGTAGAGGGTCGTCCTCTGGGCCGGCTCGCGGCCGCCGGCGCGAGCGGCGGCGATCAGCTGCTCCGGATCCAGGCGCACGCCGTGCTGGGAGCCCGCCATGCGGGAGATGCTCTCCTCCATCAGGGTGCCGCCGAGGTCGTTGACGCCCCAGCGCAGCGCCTCGGTCGCCGCCTCCAGGCCCATCTTCACCCAGCTCGCCTGCAGGTTCGGGATCGTGCGACCGAGCGCCAGACGGAAGGCGGCCGTGTGCTTGAGGTTCTCCGCTGCCGAGATCTCCTCGATCCCGTGCGTGCGCCCGAGCAGCGTGTTGAAGGGGATGAAGCTGAGCGGCACGAACTCGGTGATGCCGCCCGTGCGCTCCTGCAGCGCCCGCACGACGCGCATGTGGCGGGCGAGCTCGCGCGGCTCCTCGATGTGGCCGAACATCACCGTCGAGGTCGAGCGCAGCCCCGCCCGGTGCGAGGCCTCAATGATCTCCACCCAGCGCTCGGCGGGCAGCTTGTTGGGCGAGATCCGCTGCCGCACCCCATCGTCCAGGACCTCCGCCGCGGTGCCGGGGGTCGAGCCGAGCCCGCACTCGATCAGGTACTCGAACACCTCGTCGAGGCTCCTGCTCGAGCGCTCGCACATGTAGTGGACCTCCATCGGCGAGTAGGCGTGCAGGTGCAACTGCGGCGCCACCTCCTTCGCGAGCTTCAGCCAGCG
>CAZQET010000397.1:0-1549 GCA_964591825.1 uncultured Conexibacteraceae bacterium | reverse complement strand
ATCAACGTTTCCGGCTTTGTCGATGGCCCGAGCTTCGAAGGTGTGGCTGCCGTCGCTGAGGCTGGCGTAGGTCTTCGGCGATGAGCAGGCGCTCCAGCTTCCAGCGTCGAGGCGGCATTCGAAGGAGGCGATCCCCGAGCCGCCCGTGTCTGAGCCGGAGAATTTGAATTCAGCGGCGGTGGAGGCAGTGAGGCTCGATGGGCTTTGGTCGATCGTGGTCTGCGGTGCGGTGGTATCAACCGTCCAGGTGAAGGTCGCCGGCGTCGCGTCAACGTTGCTCGCTTTATCGATTGCACGGGTTTCGAAGGTGTGAGAGCCGTCGCTCAGAGAGGCGTAGCTCTTCGGTGAGGCGCAGGCGCTCCAGGAGCCAGAGTCGAGGCGGCATTCGAAGCTGGCGACGCCCGAGCCGGAGCCATCTGAGCCGCTGAATTTGAATTCGGCCGTTGCCGAGGCCGTCAAGCTCGACGGGTTTTGGTCGATCTGGGTGTTCGGCGCCGTCGTGTCGACACTCCAGGTGAAGCTCGCAGGAGATGCGTCGGTATTGCCGGCTTTGTCGATCGCGCGGGCTTCGAAGGTGTGGGAGCCGTCGGCCAACGAGGAGTACTGCTTCGGCGAGGTACAGGTGCTCCAGCTGCCGCTGTCAAGGCGGCATTCAAAGGAGGCGATCCCGGAGCCGCCGGTGTCAGTGCCACTGAATTTGAATTCGGCAGAAGCCGAGGCGGTGAGAGCTGGCGGGCTCTGTTCGATCATGGTCTGAGGCGCGGTGGCGTCTACGTTCCAGGTGTAGGTGGCAGGCGACGCATCGGCGTTCCCCGCTTTGTCCAGCGCACGGGTTTCGAAGGTGTGAGAGCCGTCGCTCAGAGAGGCGTAGCTCTTCGGTGAGGCGCAGACGGCCCATGAGCCGCCATCCAGGCGACATTCGAAGGAGGCAACGCCCGAGCCGCCGGTATCGGAGCCGCTGAATTTGAATTCGGCGGAGCTGGAGGCCGTGAGGCTCGGCGGGTTGAGGTCGATCTGGGTCTGCGGCGCGGTGGCGTCGACCGTCCATGTGAAGCTCGCAGGCGTCCCATCGACGTTGCCCGCTTTGTCGATCGCGCGGGCTTCGAAGGTGTGAGAGCCGTCGGTGAGGGACGAGTAGCTCTTCGGCGAAGTGCACGCAGCCCAAGAACCTGCGTCGAGGCGGCATTCGAAGGAGGCGATGCCCGAGCCGCCAGTGTCGGTGCCACTGAATTTGAATTCGGCGGAGCCAGAAGCGGTGAGAGCCGGCGGGCTTTGTTCGATCGTGGTCTGAGGCGCGACCGTGTCGATCGTCCAGGTGTAGGTCGCCGGAGTCGCGCTGACGTTACCGGCAGCGTCGACGGCGCGCACTTCGAATTTGTGCGAGCCCTCGGCGAGCGCGTTGTAGACCTCGGGCGAGCTGCAGGCCTGCCATGGATCGGCCGCTTCTGGGTCGCGACGACACTGGAACGAAGCGACACCCGAGCCGCCTGGATCCGACCCGGAGAAGGTGAAGGTCGCCTGGGCCGACGAGGCAATCGATGCCGGGTGC
>CAZQET010000396.1:0-2781 GCA_964591825.1 uncultured Conexibacteraceae bacterium | reverse complement strand
GCCGGCGCCGCCGGTGACCACACAGGTGCTCATCGCTGCGGATGGTATCGGCCGCTCCCGGCGCCGGGCCGGCCGGCCGGATTTGTCCAATTTGCGGGACTCGGCACCGATCACCCGTCCAACAGGGGGGAGAACCAGCCGTCCCTGCTCCATTGGGTTGACATGTTTGAGACACAAATCTGAACCGATGCAGAGGAGTTCAGCGGGAGTGAGTCAGGGGAGATCGACGACGGTGCGGCCGGGGAGGGGCGACCTCGCCCGGACCCCGGGCGATGCGGCGCGCCAGCGGGCGGCGCTGGAGATGATCGCTCGCTACGGACCGGCCCTGAAACGCACCGCACGACGGTTCTCGCTGGACGCGGAGGACGCCGACGACGCCTACCAGCGAGCCCTGGAGATCGTCCTCACCAAAGCCCCGACAACCGACGCGCGCGATCTGATCCGCTGGACCCAGACCGTGACCAAGCACGAGGCGCTCGCCGTGCGCCAGAGCCGAGAGAAGCTGCTGGGCAGGTATCCGCGGCGCGAAGGGGCCGATCACGATCCGGTCGAGCAGGCGCCGGCTCGCGGCGACGGACCGGCCGAGCGGGTCGAGCGCCGCGAGGACCTCGCCCGCAGCCGCGAGGCGCTGCAAGCGCTGAAGCCGGCCGAGCTGCAGGCGCTCAGCCTGCTGGCGGAGGGTTACTCCTACGCCGAGATCGGTGAGCGCACCGGGTTCAGCAAGACAAAGGTCAATCGGGTGCTCGCCGAGGGCCGTGCTCGCTTCCGCGGCCTCATCGCCCGCCACGAGGACGGCAGCCGCTGCCGCGAGCTGCGCCCGCTGCTCTCCGCCTTCTGCGACGGCGAGGCGACTCCCCGTCAGGCCGACGCGGTGCGCGAGCACCTGCGCGCCTGCGGCGGCTGCCGGGCGACGATGCGCGCCTACCGTCGGGCGCCGCGGCTGGCTGCCGCCCTGCTGCCGCTGGCGCCGCCCTCGCGCTCGCTGCTCGGTCGCCTCCACGATCTCGTGGCGAACCTCTTTTCGCGCCTGCCGGGCATGGGCAGCGAATCGCTGGCCACGCAGGGGGTCGCGGCTAGCGGGGGTCGCGGCGCTGGGATGGCAGCCCTGGCCAAGCTCGCCACCGTCTGCCTCGGTGCCGCGGGAGGAGCCGCGGCCTGCGTCGCCGTCGGCGTCCTCCCCGCCCCGACCCTGATCGGCGAGCAACCGGCGAAGCCGCGGGCGATCGAACGTGAAGCCGCGGGAGCATCCGAATCCGACCCCGAACCAGCGATCACATACGAACCATCCACCGAACGGCGGCCGACCGAAAACAAGCCTTCCGCAGAGACGAAGAAACCGGAGAAGCACAGCCACGGCTCGCCGCCCGAGAAAGCGGAAGCCGCAGCTCCCAAAGCGACCGCCGAAAGCGCCGGGGCGATCGAATACGAAGCGCCGCCGCCGGCGCCCGAAGCAGCCCCGGTCAGCGCGGAAAGCGCCGCCGCTCCCAGCAGCGGATCGGCTGCAGGGGAGTTCGGCCCGTGAGCAGGTCGGCAACCGCGGTCACTCGCCTCGCCCTGTTACTGGCATTTGCGTGGATCGTCATGCCGGCGCGGGTGGAAGCCACACCGGCGGCGCCGATCGACCTCAGCGTCGAGGGCGGCGAAGAACGGTGGCGCTCCACTCCGAGCTTCACCTTGCGCTGGACCAACCCGGCCGGCACGATCGCCGCCGTCCACTACCGCCTGCTCCGTCCCGACGGCTCGGTGGCAACCGCGGAGCGGACGATCGGCTGGGACGCGACCGAGATCGACTCGTTGAGCGTCCCGTCGTTGCCCGGTGCCTACAAAGCCGAGGTTTGGCTCGAGGACGACACGGGCTCGCAGGGCCCGGCGGCAACCGCCACGCTGCGCTTCGACAACGGCCGCCCCGGAGCGGTTGCGGCCGAGCAGCCGGCTGGCTGGATCGGTCGCACCGCGTTCCCCTACGCAATCCGCATCTCGCACCCGGCGGATCCTCAGCCGCTCTCGGGAATCCGCGGCTACGCGCTCTCGATCGACGGCTTGCCGAACGGCGAGCCCTGCGCCGGCGAGCCCTGCGAAGAGGGCGAGATCGACCTGCACGCGGGGATCGACGGCGACTCGCTCGTTGTCGCGGAGCTGCCGGCGGGAGTCGACTACGTTCATGCCGTGGCCGTCTCCGGCTCGGGCATGCCCTCGGTTGGCGTCGGCACCACGCTGCTGCGGGTGGACAAGACCGATCCAGAGACGGCGCTGAGCGGGATTCCCGACGGCTGGTCGAGCCGGCCGGTGACCCTCACGGCAAGCGCAGCTGACGCCGACTCCGGCATGGAGGCACTATCGGGCTCGCCCCAGCCCTTCACCGCGATCCGGGTCGACGGCGGGGCGCCAACCGTCGCCGCCGGCGACCGGGTCAGCGCCGCGGTGATCTCCTCCGGCGTCCACACGGTCGCCTATTACGCCCGCGACGCCGCCGGAAACGTCGACGATGGCGGCAGCTCGAACGGGCATGCCAACCGGATGCCAGCGACCGCCGTGGTGAGGATCGACCGCGAGCCGCCGGCCGTCGCCTTCGCCGGCGCGCAGGATCCGGCCGACCCCGAGCTGATCGAAGCGCGCGTCGCCGACGCCGGCTCGGGACTCGACGCCGACCGGGCATCGATCGCGGTGCGCCGAGTCGGCGGCGGCGAGCGCTTCGCCCGCCTCCCAACCGTGCTCTCCACCGGTGTCCTTCGCGCCCGCTGGAACTCGGCCGCCTACCCGCCGGGCGAGTACGAGTTCGAG
>CAZQET010000395.1:0-1603 GCA_964591825.1 uncultured Conexibacteraceae bacterium | reverse complement strand
TGTCCATGCGCGAGGCGGGCAGCGTCGCGCACATCGCCACGGCGTCTTCGAGCTCCAGGTCGGGGCGCAGCCAGGCCGCCTCGGCCTCGGGTCCCGGCAGGATCGCCGGCATCCGGTCGTGCACCTTGGCGACGACCTCGTTCGGGGTCGTGGTGACGATCGTGCAGCTGTAGAGCCAGCCGTCGTCGAAGCCGCGATCATCGGCGTCCTCCCACTCCTTGCGCGTGCAGAGCCCGGCGAAGGCGAAGGGCTCGCCGCCGTCGACGGTGAAGCGCCAGGGCTGGCGCGGCTGCTTCGGATCCTCGGCCTTCATCCACTCGTAGAAGCCGTCGGCGACGATCAGGCAGCGGTGGCGGAACTTTCCAACGAGAGGCGCGTAGGCGCGGCTCGATTCGAGATTCTCGGCCTTGGCGTTGATCATCCGGTAACCGACCTTGAGGTCCTTGGCCCAGCGCGGCACCAGGCCCCAGCGCATCAGCCGCGCCTCGCGCTCGCCGGCCGCCGCCTCGTCGGGGTCTGGCGAGGAGCGGATCGTCAGCACCTCCTGAGTCGGCGCGACGTTGAAGCGGCCCAGTCCGGATTCGAGCTTCTTCGCCCGCTCCTTGCTCGGCGGCGGCGCCTCGCCGGAGCGATTGCGCTCCAGCGCCTTCTCCAGCTCAGCCTGGAAGCGATCGGCGATCGTCTTCGCGTTCTTCGCAGTGACGGTGAAGCGGCCGCACATGAGCTCCAGACTAGCTGCGAGGTGGAGGGCTACCGTGCGTGCTCGCGAGCGGGGCGCGCCTCGGAGCGCTCCCGGTACCACTCGAGCGTGTCCTGCAGTCCCTCGGCGAGCTCAACCCGCGGACGCCAGCCGGTCAGCTCGCGCAGCTTGGTCGAGTCGACGTACTGTCGGTCGATCTCGCCTTCAGGGGTCCCCTCTCCAAGGTATTCGGGCTCAATCCCGTTGCCCGCGGCGACGGTGATCAGATCGACGACCTCGCGCACGGCGTGCGGACGCTCGCCGCCGGCGTTGAAGGCCTCTCCCCCGGCCCGGTCCTCGCCGAGAGCGACCTCGATCGCGAGATAGGCCGCGACGGCGTCCTCGACGTGGAGAAAGTCGCGCTCGGGACTGCCGTCGGAGCGGATTTGCGGCGGGCGGCCGTCGAGGACGGCGATCGTCGTCTCCGGGATCAGGCGGGAGAAGTTGAGGTCGCCGCCACCGTAGATATTGGCGAAGCGAGTGACGGCCAGCGGCAGACCGTAGGCGTTGGCATAGCTGCGCGCGACGATGTCGGCGGCGGCCTTGCTGGCGTCGTAGGGGTAGGCGGCGCGCAGCGGGAAATCCTCGCGGTAGGGAAGCTCGGAGCTCGAGCCGTAGGCCTTGTCGGAGGAGGCGAAGACAGTGCGGGCGACGCCGTGCTCGCGACAGGCCTCAAAGACGTTCCAGGCGCCGCGCACGTTGACCTCGAAGGTCTCCGCCGGAGACTCGCGAGCGACACCGACGATCGTCTGCGCGGCAAGGTGGAAGACGGACTCACAGCCGGCGACCGCCGCGGCTACCGCCGCGGCGTCGCGCAGGTCCCCCTCCGCCAGCTCGACCTCATCGCGCAGGCCGAGCAGGTCG
>CAZQET010000394.1:0-2976 GCA_964591825.1 uncultured Conexibacteraceae bacterium | reverse complement strand
CGAGCGCCGATCCGCACGGCGCCAACGTACGCAGCGTGATCGGAGCCTCCGCCGACGGCTCCGACGTCTACTTCGTCTCGAGCGCGCAGCTGACGCCCGAGGCAGCTGGATGTCCCTGCATCTACCTCTCGCATGACGGCGGAACGCCGATATTCGTGGTGGCGGACCCTGTCTTCAACCCCTTTGGCGAAGGCAATGGCAATAGCAATGCGGCACGTTACGTGTCCGACAACGGAACCCTCGTCTTCCTCAGCTCCAAGCGTCTCACCGCATTCGACAACACCGGACCGACGTGCGGTCACCCAACAGGCATAACGAGCCTTGCACCGGGCCCCTGCGTCGAGCTCTATCGCTACCGCCCCGGCGATCCGGCTGTGACCTGCGTCTCCTGCAACCCGGACGGGGACCCGCCGATCGGCAACGTGAACACCGGCACGCCGGACAACACCTCGAACTTCGTCACGGGGCCCGGGTCCTTCATCCCCTCTCCCATCGTCTCCGCTGACGGCGGTCGTGTCTTCTTTCAGACCCCCGACAAGCTCGTCGCCGGCGACGTGAACGGCGACGGCGGCTGTGACGAGATACAAAACAACTTCAACCAATACACGGACCAATACCACTGCCAGGACGTGTATGAGTGGGAGGCGCCGGGAAGCGGTTCGTGCACCCTGACAAGCCAGACCTACTCGAGCCAGGACGACGGCTGTCTCTACCTGCTCTCGAGCGGCGCGAGTGCCAATGAGTCCTGGTTCGTAGGTGCCTCGATCTCGGGCGACGACGTCTTCATCCGCACGACCGACAAGCTCGTCCCGCAGGACACCGACAACCTCTACGACGTCTATGACGTCCGCGTGGGCGGCGGCCTCGCCTCCCAGCATCAGGCCTCGCCACCGCCGTGCGCCGCCGCCGAACAGTGCCGCGGGGCGGCAACCGCTTCGCCCGAAATAGGCGGTGCCGGCAGCGCCGCCTTCCAGGGGCCGGGCAACACGGGCCGGTCGCGCAGCCCGAGCGGGCGCTGCCCGAAGGGCAAGCGCAAGGTCCGCGGCAACGGCAAGACGCGCTGCGTCAAGCCCCGTGGCCACAAGCATCGTCGCTCGCACCGGCGAGCCGGCTCCAACCAAGGAGGTTCGAAGTGATCCGCCGCAGCCGAGACTTCCTTGCCGCCCTTCTCCTCATCGCGGCGTGCGCTCTGGCAGTCGCAGGCTCTGCATCGGCAAGCGCGGCGGCGCCCGCCTGGCGGGTGAGCTCCCACGCGGCGCCAACCAACCTCGTGCCGGGCCTGACCGACGGCCGCGACATGTTCCTGGTCAGCGTGGTCAACACCGGCGCCGCCCCAACCGATGGCAGCACCGTCACCGTCACCGACGACCTCCCCCCCGGCTTCACCGCGATTCCCGCGGCCACCTATCCGAGCCTCATGTCGCTGAGGCTCGAGATCGTCGGCGACAGGAACGGCGCAACCCCTTATTACACCTGCACCACGGGATCTCAGGTGGTCTGCACATTCGATGAGACGGTGCAGCCCAGCGAGCGCGTAACCGTGCAGATCCCGGTCGAAGCCCCTGCCTCCGGACCGAGCGCGGTCACCAACCATGTCAGCGTCTCGGGCGGCGGCGCCTCGGGTACGGCTGAATCCACCGATGAAGCCCCCTTCGACGCCGCCCCGGCCCCCTTCGGCATCCAGCTGCTCAGCACCTGGCTCACCGATCGCGACGGCAGCGCGGTCACCCAGGCCGGTGCCCACCCGTCCTCCTTCCGCGTTCGGATCGGCGTCAATACCAACCTCGAAACGCGACACCCGGTGGGAGTCTCGGAGAGCCTCAAGAGCGTCAACGCGGTGCTGCCCGCGGGCCTGGTCGTCAATCCGAGCGCGACTCCACGCTGCAGTGAGGCCGAGTTCGAGACGGTTACGTGTCCCGACGACACGGCCGTGGGCATCACCAACTACACGCTGACCAGGTTCGCCTTCCCTGCTCAGGCCGGCAGCGCTGTGCTCTACAACGTCGAGCCGCCACCCGGCAGCCCGGCCTCGTTCGCCTTCGAACCGCTCGGGCTCGGCTTCTTCTTCCACATCCTCGGCGGCATCGATCCCGGCAGCAACTACTCGCTGTCGGCCCACACGAACGACATCATGGAGTTCGGCGGGGCCGCCGAGGTGAGCGTTGATCTTTGGGGGGATCCCTCGGACCCCGGGCGCGATTTCGCGCGCGGCTCGTGCGTCAACACCTTCAAAGAAGGTCAACCGTGCCCCGTCCCAGCCGACCCGACCCCCGTTCTCGACATGCCCACCGCCTGCTCCAGCTCGCTCGAAACGAGCGTCACCGCGACCTCCTGGCAGGACGAAAACCCGGGCGGCCCGGTCACCAGGAGCACCGACGTCACCGATGCTGAAGCCAACCCGACCGGCGTCACCAACTGCGAATCGCTCGAATTCAACCCGACGCTGAAGGCACGCCCGACCACCAACGTCGCCGATTCCCCATCGGGCCTGGAAGTGGACCTGCACGTGCCTCAATCCAACAGCCAGGACACGCTCGCGGTCTCCCACCTGAAGGGCGCTGTGGTCACCCTGCCCGAGGGGATCGCGCTCAACCCCGCAGCTGCCAACGGCCTCAGCGCCTGCACCGCCGCCCAGATCGGCCTGGCGAGCACTGAGCCGATTCGCTTCGACGGCGAAGAGCCGAGCTGCCCCGATGCCTCCAAGCTCGGCACGCTGGAAGTGAGTACGCCGCTGCTCGAAGACCCGCTGCCGGGCTCGATCTACCTCGCCAAGCCATATGACAACCCCTTTGACTCGCTCCTGGCGATCTATCTGGTCGTCAACGACCCGCAGAGCGGTGCCCTGATCAAGCTCGCCGGCCACGTCGAAACCGATCCCAACACCGGCCAGCTGACCACGACCTTCGACGAAAACCCCCAGCTGCCCTTCGAAGACTTCAAGCTCGACTTCTTCGGCGGCTCCAGAGGCGCGCTTCG
>CAZQET010000393.1:0-15379 GCA_964591825.1 uncultured Conexibacteraceae bacterium | reverse complement strand
CGGATCGCCGGCAGCGAATCGCCGATCGCTGTCTTGAGCGTCACCTGATTATCGAGGCCCGTGCATCATTCTCCGATATACGGAATGGCCTCGCTCGATTCGTGCTTGGCCAGCCGGCCGTGCTGATTCCCCTGTGGCCTCTTTGGCCGCGGAATGTAGGGATGATCGCCAAGCGTCTGACCGATATTGTCCTGTCGGTTGTCGCATTGATTTTTCTCTCCATTCCGATGTTGATCATCGCGATCTGCATCCGAGTTCAAGGGGGTCCGGTGATAGTCCGCGCGTTGCGTCTCGGGCTCGGAGGCGAACCCTTCTACATGCTTCGTTTCAGGACGAGCCCCAGCGATGTCGGGAGCATCGACATCTTGGATCCCGAGCCCGACGAGTCAAATGCGCGGATTTGGATGGGCGCGCTGCTTCGTCGCAGCGGACTGGATGAGCTGCCACAACTTTTCAACGTACTCCGAGGGCACATGTCGCTGGTCGGTCCCCGGCCACTCGAGCTCCGCCATCATCTTTTTCTCGATGAGCGCCAGTTGCAGCGGTACCTGGTTCGACCGGGTGCGACCGGGCCTTGGCAGGTCTGCCGGCGGACTACCCTCACCTACGAGGAGCTCACATCCTTGGATCTTGCTTACATCCGCCACTGGTCGATCTTCACGGACTTCGAGATCCTTGCTCGCACCTTCCTGCTGATGTTCACCCGGCGAACCGTCCCGTCAATTGCTGGGCGTGACAACTTTCCAACGTGAGAGCTGAGCGGCCGGTCAGACGACGGCTAACGTAGTTGGTTCACAGACAGGCAATGATCGCCCCAAGCATCTCCGAGTTGCCTTTCGGGCAATCTGGCGCGGCGCAAGCGGATGAGCCGGGATCAAACCGGCGCCCTCGGTTTCGGGCACTTCAGGCCAGGAGTTCCCAAATTGCTGCATATCGGCGCATATCTCCACGTATTCTTGGTCGCGGCCGCCCGCCGCGCAGTTATGAAACCCCTGCAAGTTGCTACATTCGCAGCGCGCGGCTCTCGGAGACGGGTCTAATTGCCATGCAGAAGGTCGTGGGTTCGAATCCCATCAGCCGCTTCACTGTGATGTCTCGCGACATCGGAGACAGATGTCGCGAGACATCGTAGACACCTCAGCCCCCTCCGATCGGCTGATAGTCCCGACTCGGATCGAGGATCAGCCGGCGAATCAGCTCGCCGGTTCGAGCGTCGAGGACGCGGATGTCGCGATCGGCGTAGTGCTTCAACGTCTGGTGCAGGCGCTCGACCTTGCCGCAGGTCTGGGGGTGGTAGGGCCGCGAGTTCTTGGCGGCGATCCCCAGCCGCTCCATCTCCAATTGCAAGAGCACCTTGCCGCCCCTGGGAGTTGCCGTGAACACGGCGCCGTTGTCGCAAAGCAAGGAGGCCGGGGCCCCGTGCAGGTCAATGGCAGAGCGAAAGACGTCGACCACGTCGGCGGCCTTGGCGGTGGGGAAGGCACGGGAGGCCAAAAACAGCCGCGAGTGGTCGTCGATCATGTTGAGGATCTCCACATGCCCTTTGCCCGCAAGCCGCCAGTGGGTGATGTCGGCCTGCCACATCTCGTTGGGCAGCTCGGCTTCGAAGCGGATCAGCGAGGAGCGCGGGCGCTTTTGGGGCTGGGGGACCACCAAGCCCTCGCGACGCAAGATCCGCCAGATCGTCGAGACCGAGGGAACGCGGTCGGTCCCTTTGCGGGCGAGATGGTGGGCGATCGTCTCTGCTCCGCAGTCGTGTCCTTGCGAGAGCAGCTGCTCTCGCAAGGACACGACTTCCCGCACTACCTCCTTGGGCGTGCGGCTGGGACTTGATCGCGGCGCCTTGGAGCGTGGCTCCAAGGCCTCATAGCCGCCCTCTCGATACCGGGCCAAGAGCTTGTAGATCCAGCTGCGATGCACGCTGTGGGCCGCTGCCAGCTCTGAGACCGAGCGGCCCTCAAATAGATGCGCCTCGACCAGGTACCGCGCCTTTGCCACAGGAGATCTCCCCTCATTCGGTGTCTCCTATGTCTCGACACAGGTGTCGCCTATCTGCTGAAACCGGACACTGCCGGGCGCTTACGGTCCCGACCTCCTCCCAAGAAAATCGATTGCATCTTGGATTCCGGACCCCCCCCTCGTTACGTGCCCTGCGGTAGCGAATGTAGGTGGCACTGCAGCTGGCGGCTTCGGTCGCGACCGCATCGGGGCGCGGGCCGGCGCCTTCTTCGCTTGGCGACGGTCGCAGTGGCCTACCCTTGAGCGACCCAGGGGAGGCGCCTCACGAGGAGCCCAATGGGAAGGAGAACACGATGGGACTGAAGCACCTCCGGCTCGCGCTCGCGAGCCTGATGGCGGCGATGCTGCTTGCCGCCCTGCCGACCGCCGCGTCGGCCAAGAGGCACGAGCAGCCGTCGATTGGCCCGCTCGGCTACGTTGCGATCGGCGATTCCTACACCGCCTCGGCGCTGCCGCCGGTCGATCCGGCCGCGCCGCCACTCTGCGGGCGCTCGCTGGTCAACTATCCGCACCTGGTGGCGAATGCGCTGGGACTGACGCTGACTGACGTCAGCTGCGGCGGCGCCCAAACTAAAGACATCACCGAATCGCAGTTCCCGGGCCAACCGCCACAGGACAGCGCGCTGAGCGCCGAGACCGACGTGGTGACGATCGGGATGGGCGGCAACGACAACAACCTGTTCGGGACGCTGGTCAACGGCTGCACCCGAATCGACTTCGTCGAAAAAGCCCCCGGAAAGGCGCCATGCAAAGAGGCGTTCGAAGGGTTCGTCCGGGAAACGCTCATCGCCGACCGGGCGCCCGAGGAAGCGGCGCTCATCCACGTCCAGGAACTGGCGCCGAACGCCACCGTGTTCGTCGTCGGCTATCCGGAAATCACGCCGAAGCACGGAAGCTGCGCCGGCGTCCCCTGGACCGAAGCCGATCTAAAGTGGTTCCGCGACAAGGTCTCGATCCCAGGCAACCGGCAGATCGAGAAGACGGCGAAGCAAAACGGGGCGATTTTCGTCGACACGTTCAAGCCGAGCAAAGGCCACGACGCCTGCCAGGCGCCGGGCGTGCGCTGGATCGAACCGATCTTCGGCTCGCTCAGCCCGCTCGCCTTCCACCCGAATGCGATGGGCGAGGAAGGGATGGCTGCCGCGGTTGTGCAGGAGATGCTCACCGCCGGTATCCGCTAGCCGCCGCCCGACCGGCCCGCCCCGCGCAGCCGCGGGGCGGGCCGCCGAGCCGAGCCGCTATTCGAGTGTGATTGTCGTCGTCGAGCCGCTCTTTTCTTCTTTGGACACGAAGGTTCCCTTGGTCCCGGCGTACTTGCCGGTGCCGCCGGTGATCACTCCTTCGGTGCCGCCCTTGAGGATCGTCGCGTTGCCGTAGAGCAGGTTTCCGCCGATGGAGAAAACGCCTTCGCAGATGAAATGAGCCGCTGCGAACGGATCGCTCTTGGCGCTCTTATTCGTCTTCGCGCCGGTGGTTGCCGTGCACCTGGCCCGCAGCTTGCCGACGGTCTTTCCCCCTTCGGTCAACGGATTCGTGATGACGATCTCGTCGCCGGGGCTGATCTTGGTCGGGAAGCCATGGACCTTCTTGGAGGTTGGCGCGTTGTCGATGAACGTGAAGGTCGAGCCCTTTTCGGGTTCCTTCAACGTCAGCGTCGAGCTCCCTTGAGCTGCGCCGGCCGCATTGGCCGAAGCCATCACGATCGCGCCCGCCAAAAGGAGGACTGGTACCGCCGCTCGGCGGAAGCCAGAGGAGTGCTTCATATATTGCCTTCCTTCTTGAGATTGCTTGGAAGGACGAGACGAGCGAAGCTTCTCATCGCAAGCTGAAAACAGCAAGATTGGCCTAATTCGCGGCCGACAGGCCGACCGGAAGTACGCTTACGCAGTGCGGCCTCTTCGGTATTCCATCAACGTCAGCTTGGACGGATGCTGCGATCACCGTGCAATATCTCCAGACGAGGAGATGCATCATCACGCGACGATTCTCGTCCAAGCTGATGCTCTCCTCTTCGGTCGGGTGACCTACGAGATGATGGAGGCGGCTTGGCGGCCGTCGGGGCAGATGGAGGCGACGCCCGACTGGATGGCGCCGTTCGGCCGGACGATCGACGCGGCCAAGAAGTACGTCGTGTCGAGCACCCTGGATCGGGTCGATTGGAATGCGGAGCTCCTGCGCGGGGATCTCGGGGAGGCAGTTCAGGAGCTGAAGCAGGAGCCGGGTAAGGGACTGCTCGTAGGAGGCATGAAGTTGCCGCTGGCGGCTCGTGAGCCGGCAGGAGTTCGGCTCAGGGGCGTGGCGATGCGGTATGAGGCCCAAGAGGTGCACCCTTTCGGGTGAGCGATTGGAGGAGGGATTGATGAGCAGTGACCGCTATGCACAGTTGCGCGACCAATATTCGTGGCAGGTCCCCGCCCGCTACAACATCACCGCCGACGTCTGCGATGCCCGCGATCCCGACGCGCTGGCGATGCTTCACGAGCATCACGAAGGCGCAACGCGGGAGGTCCACTGGGGCGAGATGCAGGCGCTCTCGAACCAGGCCGCCAACCTGCTCGCCGGCCTCGGGGTGGAGAGGGGCGACCGGGTCGCCCTTGTCCTGCCGCCCACCCCGGAGACCGCCGCACTGTTCTTCGCGACCTGGAAGCTCGGTGCGATCCTGCTCTCGATGTCGGTCCTCTATGGAGACGAGGGAATCGCGCACCGGGTCACTGACTCCGAACCGAAGGTGTTGATCACCGACGCCGCAAACGCCTCACGCTTCGAGGATCTCGATGGCCCGCGCCTCGTTGTCCTCGAGCCAAGCCTCCTCGCGCCTGAGTCCGATGCCTTCGAGACCGCCGACACCTCCGCCGAGGACCCCGCCCAGCTCTACTACACCTCCGGCACCACGGGCCTCGCCAAGGGCATCGTCCACGCCCACCGCTACCTGCTCGCCCACAACGAGTTCGAGCTCTGCCACGAGGTGCGCGAGGGCGAGCGCTTCCACGGCATGGGGGAGTGGGCCTGGGCTGCCGGCATCTGCCCGCTGCTCGGACCCTGGCGGCTCGGCGCCGTCCAGCTCGTCTACCAGCGCGCCGGCGGCTTCGATCCCCACAGGCAGTTGGATTTCCTCTCCCGCTACGAAGCCTCGAACGTCTTCGCCACCCCGACGGCGATCCGCTCGATGATGGCGATCGGGGACGCCCGCGAGCGCTACCCCCAACGCTTCCGTGTCGTCTGCTCGGCCGGCGAGCCGCTGAACCCCGAGGCGATCCGCTGGTTCCGCGACCAGTACGGGGTCACCGTCCTCGACTACTACGGACTTACCGAGTCCTACCCGCTCTGCGGCAATTTCCCCTGGATGGAGGTTCGAGAGGGCTCGATGGGCAAGCCGATGCCCGGCTGGGACGTGGCGATCCTCGACCCCGACGAGAACCCCGTCCCCCAGAACGAGCGCGGCGAGATCTGCCTTCGCGCCCGCTCCAATCCCCACTACCCGCTCGGCTACTGGCGCCAGCCGGGAGCCTCCGAGGAGACCTTTGGCGGCGAGTGGTTCCACTCCAAGGATGCCGCCCGTGAAGACGAGGACGGCTACATCTGGTACGAGGGCCGCGCCGACGATGTGATCATTGCCGCCGGCTACCGAATCGGTCCCTTCGAGGTCGAGTCGGTCTGTCTCGAGCACCCGGCGGTCGCCGAGGCGGCCGCGGTCGCCTCGCCGGATGAGCGGCGGGGCTCGGTGGTCAAGGCCTTCGTCGTCCTCGCCGAGGGCGACGAGCCATCCGATGAGCTTGCCGAGGAGATCAAGGCCTTCGTGCGCGATCGCCTCTCCGCCTACGCCTACCCGCGGCGAATCGAGTTCGTCGACGGGTTGCCGAAGACCCTGACGGGGAAGATCCGGCGGATCGAGCTGCGCCAGCGCGAGGCGCAGCGAACCTATTAACCCTTACCCGCCTGGGCGGATTGATGGCCATCCTGCGGATTGCGTTGCCGGTGCCGGGAGAATGAAACCGGCACGTCGAATTCCGGGCACTCCTGCGCTGAAGTTCCGAATCCCGCACCAGCGGGATTCGACATTCAGGGTTGGCGGGCCGATTAGGCCGGCTTACCCACTGTGAGTTTCACCGCGGCGCCGGCTGGGAGCGATGCGCCCGGCTTTGAGCCCTGTGCGAGGACCTTGCCGACCTTCTTCGCCGAGGCCTTTCGTCTTGTCACTTTGACGAGCGTGCACCCTGCGGCCTTCAGCTTCGACTTCGCCGTCCTGAGCCTCTTGCCGACCAGAGTGAGCCACGGCCGTCAACGAGCCTCACCGCGACTCCGTAGTACGCGCTGGGCGCGGTCCAGCGCGCACCGGCGGACCAAGAAAACAATATGTCGTACGACTCTTGGGAAGTCCGTCCGACATCGTTGCTACCTTCTTCGGCGTGGCTTTGCATAGCTCATCCATCAAGAGCAACAACGTTCGCTTGCCCGAGCCTCAACCAGGCGAGGCGTTTGTGGTCGAGCGCTATAGCGCCAAGCACGTCAAGGCGGTCATTCTGCATCCGGACGACTTCGCCGAGTTGCAGAGCAGCTCGGAATTGCTCGACGACTTGGCTAGCGCGCCGGAGTTGAGCGATCTCGGGGTGCGCGTGCATCAGATAGCAGAGTCGCCAGAGGGTGAGCTGATCGATGATGAGGCGTCGGTCAGACGCTTGCTCGACCTTTGACTCTTGCGGCCGGCGAGGTCTACTGGGCGATCGTTCCCTACACGCCCGCGACGCCGTTCAAGATCCACGTTGCCGATGGCGCGCCGGTGGAGGTGCCTAGCGCTTTTCAGATCGTCGACGGCCTCCGCAAAGGCGGCGACGCGGAGTTCGAGTTCGTCGTGCGCGCCAAGGCCAGGCCTGTCCTGCTCCTCTCCGGTCACAGCGATCCTCGCACTGGCGATCTTTTCGCCCTGAGACTGCAGCGACTTGAGAAGCTCTCCAGTCAGGAGCGGCAGCGGGTCGAAGAACAGCGTGAGCCGTCGCTCTTCCACCTTTCTCCTGAGCGCTTCCCCGATCTCGGCGAGGCATCAGCGGCGATGGTGACGGCACCGATTCGGCTGCACGAGACGGCACTCGACACCCGCAAGCCGCTTGGGCGACTCGATCGCAACGAAGTGCGGGCCTTGGTTGAGCGCTTCGCCTCCTACTGGCAGTTCGACCTGCGCCAGCTTTTGGTCGCTCAGATCCGAGAGCTACAGCACCGACGACGCGCTCGCCAATAGCGAAATCGAATCAAGGTCCGCTATTCGTTGGCATCAGGCGGCGAGGCTGTCGAGGATCTCATCGGCACTGCGCTTTATCCGCTTCTCGCTCAGCTCGGCGAATCACGATGCCCGTGGGCCCGACACCTGGGCGGGGGGTCTTTTTGGCGCGGGCGAGAACCGCCAAGCCGACCATCTTCATGCACACCATTCCCAGCCTCCATTCGAGGTGTTTGTCGGGGGCCGGGCCTGCATCCCTTTGGGCTCGGCCCCCGCTCTCCCTCTTGCTCGACCCCCCTGCCCCTGGCGCTTGCAAGCATCGAGCTCTACGCAGGGCGACACAAGGACTCAGGAAAAGTGGTTCCTATCTACGGTGCCGAATCCGACCTCGTTGACGATCACGTCAACCGCCGCCGCCCCTCCGAGTGCCGGGGCAAGCGCGAGGTAGGAGAGCGACGGCGCCGCAATCGGCAGCTGCGCGCCGCGCCCACTGGCAACGAAGTAATGGATCACCCCCCACAACGCTCCGATCGACGCTTCTGCAGCGAGCTCGCTCGGGCGTTGCCCCGATGGGGCTCCCCGCTGAAGCCTTGCCGCCAGCTTGGTGATCATCTCGCTGCGCCATTGGATCGCCTTCGGGCACGGTGATGAGACCTCGAGGAAGGCGAGGTCGGCAAAGGTGGCGTCGCACGCGAGGCGCCAGCAGAGGCGGGTGATCATGCGGTGGACACCGCTCGCCCAGTCGCCGGCAGTGAGGTAGGCGGGCGCCGCGGCGGCGAGGGTGCGATCGCTGAGCGTCTCGAGCATCGCCAGGAAGCAGTCCACCACGCCCTCGAAATGGGCATCGAAGCTGCGCCTCGAGACACCGGCAGCGGCACGGACTCGGGGCACCGTCAGCGTTGCGTACCCTTCCTTGCTTGCCAACTTCGCCGTGGCGGCGAGGATCAGCGCGCGCTCGTCCGCCAAGGGCATTACGGGAGCAGTCTCGGATGTTGGTGGCACCCCCTCGGCCCCGAGACCCCCCAGGCGGGCGACGTCGTCGTCGCAGAAAGAGAGTGCCCACTCCAGCAGCTCCTCCCCGTCGAGTGCCGGTTGCCGCGGAGGGTCGGAGAGCAGTCGCGCCTGGGCCAGCCGACTGCCACCGGCGACTACACCCTTTACCACCAGCGGCGGCAGCCGGGGGGCATCGTTGGCGAAAGCGAGGTTCCTCGTCATCAGCGCCTCGAAGAGCAGGTTCGTACGCTGCATTCGCTCAATCGCGACGGCGCCGACGGTGAAGGCCTCGACCAGCGCCAGCCGCGCTGTCTCCGGGTTACTCGTGATCTGATCGGCGAAGGCGAGAAACCCGAGTCGAAGCCGCTCGCGCCAATCTTCCTCGCCCTCCGCGGCGGCGATGATCTCGCGCACAGAGTGGCTGACGATGGTGTCGTAGACAGCGAGGAAGCACTCCTCCTTGGCGGCGAAGAGCTTGTAGAAATCACGCTTCGAGACCCGGGCACGGTTGGTCAACATCACCACGGAGACGGCGTTGTACCCGTGCTCGACAACCAGCTCGATCATTGCTTGATGCAGTCGTCTGCTCTGGTGCGCGGCGACCTCCTTCGCCGAGAGGCCCGGCCCCGGTTTGAGTGGGGGATAGCGAGCACTCCGCGTTCGTGCGCCTCGCGATGATTGGGATCCATTCCTTGACGACAATTCGTAAGTACCAAAACGGGGAGTGCGCCAAAGCTGCTACGCCAAATGGGTAAAAGCTGACCGCGGGGACCTGCCAAATCGCAGGACCCGCCGTTAGCTCTCAACGGTTCAGCGGGCGGCGGCCAGCTCAGTCCCGCTGCCCGCAACCCGGTTAGAGTGCTGCTGCTGCATGGCGGAGCAAAGGGCGCACAGGGCAACGTGGGGAAGCCTGATCTTTGCCTGCTCGCTGGGGACGCTGCTGCTCGCCCTGACCCTTCCGTCGCTGGCGTGGGGCGCCGACTTCACCTGGAGCGGCGGGGCATCGGTTGGCTCTCCGAATTGGTCGACGCCCAGCAATTGGGAAGGCGGTGTCACCCCCAGTGGAAGTGTCGGGACGCTGACGTTTCCGCCGCTCCCTGACCCGCCCTGCCGGCTGCAGGGTGAGATGTCCACCTCCTCGACGTCCACCTGCTACGAGAGCAACAATGATCTGAGCGGGCTGCAGGTCAACGCGTTGTCGCTCGACGACGGCTACGTGTACAGGATCGGCGGCAACCCGATCACGCTGGGCGCGGGTGGCCTCACCGCCGACACCGCGGTTGGGAACCTGTTCGATCGAACCGCCTCGCTCGAAGTGAACATGCCGATCGTGCTTGGCGCATCGCAGGCGTGGACCGTCGACGGCAACGGCTTCGGACATGGGCTCGAGCTCCATGGCGACCTCAGCGGCGAATCCAAGGCGCTCGACATCGAACTCAAGAGCAGCAACATCTGCTTCGGGGGCAGCGACTCGGAGGTTGGGCCGATCGAAGTGACCGGTGAAGCGGAAAGCTCCTTCGAAAGCTACGCCGTGCTCTGCCCCACGTCCCAGCCGTCGTCACTCAACGCAGCCGACGGTCACTCCGTGAAGATCGTCGATGCCGGCTTTGCCAACTTCGGCGAAGCCTCAATCGGACCGCTCAGCATGACGGGCGGACTGCTCGAGCCTGGCGGAGGGAACCCACCGGGCCCCCTCCAGGTAAATGGTGGGGTCACGCTCAGCTCGGCGACAAGGTACATCGCGCCGGTTGGCCGCCCCGAGACGGCCGTCGACTATTCGCAGCTGCGCGCCAGCGGCGAAGTCGACCTCGCGAATTCCCAGCTCTTGCTCAGCAACGATGCCCTGACGTATTCCGGAGGCACGCCGACTTGCGAAGAACTCAAAATCGGCGACGTCTACACGCTGCTCTCCACCTCGGGAACGCTGCATGGCACGTTCGCGGGCGTTCCGGACGGAGCGGTCGAGACGGCGAATTGCAGCTCTTCCGTCGAACCACCGAATCCGGCGACGATGGAAATCAACTACACGGCGCAGTCGGTCACCGCCACCGTTCTCACCGGTTTGCCACCGACCCATACGCTGACCACGACGCTGGCCGGCAGCGGATCGGGAACGGTCGACGGCGCCGGCATCCACTGTCCTGGGACCTGCTCGAAGGTCTATCCGAAGGGCACGCAGATCGCCCTCACAGCCACCCCCGAACCGGGCTCCACCTTCCTCGGCTGGTCGGGTGGTGGCTGCGGGGGGTCCGGCGCCTGCACCGTGACGATGGACGCCGATCAGAACGTCACGGCCGAATTCAGCGCTTCCTCGTCCTCCTCGTCCGGCAACGGCCCGACGCCGCCCCCCGTGGCGACCTGCCGGGACAGCAGCGAGACGATCGGCCCGTTCACGATCAAGGCGGCATGCTTCGTCAACAAGGGCGGGAAGCTCGTCGCCAGGGGCAGGGTGCGGATCAACGGGGTCGACATCGTCCCCGCAGGCTCTGGCTCGATCACGGTCGACCCCCGCGCGTTGACGCTCAGCTCCAGTGGTGAGGTTGGCGTCTACCTGGGCTCGATCAAGGTCTACCACCACAGCTTGAGCTGGAAGCTCCAGGGAAGCCTGACGCTCGAACTTCCGGCTGGTGTCACGGTCAAGGGCGTTCCCGTCGCGGGAAAGCTCGAGCTGAGGCCCTCGGCGGCGAAGGGAGGCCTGATGCAGGTTGGCGCGAACGCGCAGGTCGGTCCGATCACGGGCTCGATGCAGCTCGAGCTGACCAACGCGCTCGGCCTGCAGATGCAGAACGCGACGCTGAGCTGGGAGGGTGAGTTGCCGCTCAAGCAGCTTGTCGTGAAGAGCGCCACGCTCCGCTACGAACACACTGCCGCCGGAGACGAATGGACCGGTGAGGTGGCGGTCAAGCTGCCGGATAACCTCCCCGAACTGGACGGCAGGCTGGCGCTCCTCAACGGCAAGATCGCCGAGGTCGGGCTGGCCGCCTCGAGGATCAACAAGCCGATCGGCGCGATCGTCTATCTGCAGAAGATTGGGCTCGACGTGCGAGTTGTGCCGCACATCAAGGCGACCGGCGAGCTCGCGCTGAGCGCTGGACCCGAACTGCCGATCGTCGACGCACCGGCAGCCTCACTCGAAGGCACCCTGACGGCGGACCTTGGCAGTCCCTTCGTTCTGTCGGCGAGCGGCCATGTGGTGATCGCCGGCAAGCTGAACCTTGCAAGCGCCACGGCCAAGTGGACCGTTCCGTCGCGGTTTGAACTGAGTGGCGAGGCGAAGATATCGGCGGGGCCGGCCTCGGTCGACGCACGCATCAGCGGGATCGTTGCCTCCAACGGCTTCTCACTGTTCGGCAACGGCGCCGTCTCGATACCCGGAGCGAGTGGCAACGGCATCGTCTACTTCTCGGAGAAGGGGTTCGGAGCCTGCGTGATGGAGAGCGTTGGCCCGGTGACCGTTGCCGAGGGCTTCGGTGTGCACTGGCGCCTGGAATTCCCGTCGCTGTGGTTCGACAGCTGCGGGCTCGAAGACTACAAGTCGAAGGCCCTTGCCTCGTCCTCTCGCCTGCCCGGGACCTCGGTCATCGGCGAGGCGATCCAGGTCCCCGCCGGCCAGGAACAGGTCCTGATCGGCGCTCGCGGGGTCGACGACTTCCCGGCTTTCTCGGTGGAGTCACCCGGCGGTCAGCTCATCGATCCGACGCATGGCGTGAGCGGGCCGGTGGAGGGAGGGGGCTATCGCTTCGTCAGCGACCCCCCGCACCTCGGCACCTATGTGATCCTCGCGCATCCCAAGTCCGGCATCTGGCGGATTATCCCCAACCCGGGCTCTCCCCAGATCGCCTCCTACGGCAGGGCTCTGGGAGCGCCGCCGCTCGGCATCGAGGCCCGCGCGCAGCGGGGAAAGGGCGGTTACGTACTCAACTGGCGGGCGACGCCAATCCACGGTGAGGAGATCCGCTTTTCCGAAGTCTCTTCGAGCTTCGCCCGCGCGCTCAAGACGACCTCGAAAGCGAGCGGGGCGCTGCGCTTCAAGCCGGCGGACCCATACTCCGGTGGGAGGCGGACGATCGAAGCGCTGATCAGCGTCGACGGCCTGCCGCGCAAGATCGCCAGGGTCACATTCCAAGTTCCCCGGCGACGACTTCCGAAGATCAGGCGGTTGCGCATCGAGAGGCGAGGGAACGGCGCGCTGATCCGTTGGCAGCCGGTGCAGGGCGTGGCGCTGGACCTTTGGGTTCAGCTCAGCGACGGGCGGCGGCTCTTTTTCCGGCTTCCGCCCGGTGCGCACTCTCAGCGCGTTCTGTTGCTTCCGTGGACCAAGCGGGCAATGGCCACGATCAGCCCGGTCGCCCCCAACGGAAGGTCAGGTCCCCGATCACGATCCTCGTCGCGCCTCTGAGACGTGGCCGACCGTGATCGCAGGCGGCTCCTCATCGTCGCCGGGTTGATCGGCCAGCTGGCGCTCCTGGTCGCCGGTGTCGCGGCGGCCGATGAAGGCCCGCCTGCGAGCGCGGGCCAGGTCATTGGGATCACCTCGACGAGCGCGACGCTGAGCGGGACGATCGGTCCCGTCGGCGACCAGCCGGAAGGGGGCGACGTGACCTACAGCTTCGAATACGGCCCCAACACGCGCTACCCGCAGAGGACCCCGACCGAAGACGCCGGCCCGGCCTCGTCGCCGGTCGGCGTGCAGGCGACGATAACCAACCTGAGGCCAGGGACGCGATACCACTGGCGCCTCTCGGTCACCTTCGGGATCCACACGGTCGCTAAGTATGGCCGCGTCTTCACCACCGGACGTGGCTCGCTCCCAGTCCCCCAGCAACCCAAGCCGCCACCGCCCGGGCTCTCGCCAGTGCCGGTGCCCGTGCCAGAGGTGACGGAGACCTGGCTTTCCTCGATTGCCTGTCCCACCCCATCGCGGTGCCTCGCGGTCGGCGGTCTGAGGCACGGACGCAGGAGCTATCGGACCCTGGCGGAGAGCTGGGACGGCAGCGCCTGGCGCGCCCTGCCGACGCCGGTCCAGCCGGGCGACGCTGCGCTGGAACGGCTCGCATGCTGGGGGACGCGGAGCTGCCTTGCGGTGGGGAGTGGCTTGGTCGAGCTCTGGAGCGGGCACCGCTGGCGGCGAGCGCCAGGCCCGGACCGGCCCGGCGTCTATCTCGCGGCGCTGGACTGCCCGGGGAGGGGTGGGTGCTGGGCCGCGGGTGAGGTGGACGGTGGCACCCCGCAGGAGGCCGCCGTCCTGGCGCACTGGAGCGGGCACGCCTGGAGCGTGCGTCGCGCTCCGCGAGGCTCGGGCGTGATCTTGGAAAGCGTCAGCTGCCTCTCCTCCAACGACTGCTGGGCGGCCGGGACCAGGCCGCTCAACCGCGTCCATCAGCCCTGGACCGCCTACCACTGGAACGGTCGTCACTGGCGCGTGGCGAAGCTGCCCTCCTCGGGACGCTACGTCGGTCAGCTCGCGGTCAGCTGCCAGATCGCCTCGGCGTGCTGGGCATATGGCCACGATTCCCGGGCCAAGCCCGTCGCCATGCGGCTGGTGAGAGGGCGCTGGCGGCGAACCCCGACCGCGCTGCCGCCGTTGCTCAGGCCTCCGCAAGGCCCCCAGCTCAACCGCATACGAGGTGAATTCGACGGCCTCTCCTGTACGTCGCGCCGCGACTGTTGGGCCGTCGGAGTCGTGACCATCGACGACGACGTCAACAGGGCTCTGGTCGAGCACTGGAACGGGGGGTCATGGGAGGTCACCTCGGCGGGCTACCCGATCCCGATCACGCCGCCGCGCCGAGCGGGGTCCGGCTACCCGCGCACCCAGCTCAGCTCGATCGCCTGCCCGGCGGCGCGCGATTGCGTGGCGGTGGGCGAGACGACCTTTGAGAATCGGCGCCATCTGATCGTGCGCGGTAGAGCGCTCTCGGAGACGCGTTAGATCCGGATTCGGCTTCGAGAGCCGCAGCTAAGGTTGCGGCTTTGCGGGGTCGATAGCCGACATAGCTGCACTGTCGTCACGGATACCGAGAGGACCTCGCTTGAACTGCAATCCGTCAGAACCGGGGATTACTCTCCGCGAGGCTCGCCGCAATCGCGCGCTCCAGCGCGGGCGCGGCGGGTAGTGGAGGGCAATTGTTGTCCCTGCAGCGACCAGATGAGATGCATGTTTCACTTCCCTCGATATCCGTGGTGGTCTCGACCTATGACGAGGGTCGCTGGGACTATCTGGTCGCCTGCGTCGAGTCGGTGCGGAGGCAGACCGTTGCGGCAGCGCAGCTGATCGTCGTCGTCGACCACAACCCGGCACTGCTGGAGCGAGCCCGCGATGCCTTCGACGCGGCAACCGTGATCGAAAACGACCGGCCGCGTGGCCTGGCCGGGGCCCGTAATGCCGGCATCGCAATTTCCTCCGCGGACGTGGTCGCCTTCCTCGACGATGACGCCTGCGCCGAGCCGGACTGGTTGCAGCGGCTCGGCGACTGCTTCGAGGCGCCCGAGACGGTTGGCGCCGGCGGCCTGCTGATACCCGACTGGGAAGACGGGCGGCCGGACTGGGTGCCGCCCGAGTTCTACTGGGTCTACGGCTGCAGCTACATCGGCTTGCCCGAGCAGGTGGCGCCGGTTCGCAACCCGATCGGAGCCAACATGGCGGCACGCGCGGAGGTGCTGCGCAAGGTGGGCGGCTTTCGCGAGGGCGGCGAGGACGACTCGCCGCGGGAGCTGCGGGCGCGGGGGATGGTCAGGGCAGCCGGCAACGTTCCCGACGACACCGACCTGGCGATCCGGGTCAAGCAGCGGATCGCCGACGCGGTCTGGCTCTACCAACCCCAAGCCCGCGTGCATCACAGCGTCCCGGCCACCCGCACCTCGCTCGACTACTTCCTCCGCCGCAGCTTCGAGGAGGGCGTCGGCAAGGCATCGCTGAGCGGCCTGGTCGGCAGCGAGGCGGGCCTCTCCTCGGAGCGCAGCTACGTCTCGCGCGTTCTGCCGCGGGGCGTGCTGCGGGAACTGGGGAAGCTCGTGCGCGGCGACGCCGCCGCCGCCCTGCGCATCCTCACGATCCTCCTCGGCACCGCGGTCGCCGGCATCGGGTACCTGAGCGTCAGGGTGAGATGAGCCGCGCCGAGCCCCCGTCGCCGGAATTCGCTGCGGCTCGCATGG
>CAZQET010000392.1:0-1632 GCA_964591825.1 uncultured Conexibacteraceae bacterium | reverse complement strand
CCTCGAGATGCTTCCCTACCCGTCGGGGGAGCCTCACGTCGGCCACCTCAAGACCTACGCGGTCGGCGACGCGATCGCCCACTTCCGCCGCCGCCACGGCTTCCAGGTGATCCACCCGATGGGCTACGACGCCTTCGGGCTGCCGGCAGAGAACAACGCGATCAAGACCGGCGAGCCGCCCCGCGCGGCGACCGAGCGATCGATCGAGTCGTTCCGACGCCAGTTCCGCGAGTGGGGGATCTCGATCGACTGGTCGCGCGAGCTGGCGACCCACACCCCCGAGTACTACCGCTGGACCCAGTGGATCTTCCTGCAGCTCTTCGAGCGCGGCCTCGCCTACCGCGCCGAGGCGCCCGTCCAGTGGTGCCCCAAGGACGCCACGGTGCTCGCCAACGAGCAGGTCGTCGACGGCCGTTGCGAGCGCTGCGGCACCGAGGTCGTGCAGCGCAAGCTCGAGCAGTGGTTCTTCAAGATCACTGAGTACGCCGAGCGCCTGCTCGCCGACTTCGAGCTGCTTGAGTCATGGCCCGAGCACGTGATTACGATGCAGCGCAACTGGATCGGCCGCTCCGAGGGCGCCGAAGTGACCTTCCGCTGCGAGGAGGTCGGACTCGACTTCCAGGTCTTCACCACTCGCCCCGACACCCTCTTCGGCGCCACCTTCTTCGTGCTGGCCCCCGAGCACCCTGAGCTCGAGCGCCTGGTCGCCGGCACGCCCGCCGAGGCGGCCGTGCGCGAGTACGTCGACCGCGCTGCCCGCGAGTCGGCCGAGGAACGCGGCGCCGAGGATCGTGAGAAGACCGGGGTGTCGCTGGGACGCAGCGTCGTCAACCCGGTCAACGGCGAGCAGATCCCGATGTTCGTTGCCGACTACGTGCTGATGGAGTACGGCACCGGCGCGATCATGGCCGTGCCCGCCCACGACGAGCGCGACTACGAGTTCGCCCGCGCCTTCGACCTGCCGGTCAAGCGGGTGATCGGGGGCTCCGATCCCGAGATCGCCCGCGACGACGAGGGTCTGCCCTATCCCGGCGACGGGCCGATGACCGGCTCCGGCCGCTTCGACGGCCAGGGCAACCGCGAGGCCTACGCGCAGATCGTCGCCTGGCTCGCCTCCGAGGGCCGTGGCGAAGTGGCCGTCAACTACCGCCTGCGCGACTGGCTGGTGTCCCGCCAGCGCTACTGGGGGGCGCCGATCCCGGTCGTCTACTGCGACGCTTGTGGGGAGAACGGAAGCGCTGCGATCGTCCCCATCCCCACCGAGCAGCTTCCGGTCGAGCTGCCCGAGGTCGAGGACTACGCGCCGCAGGGCAAGAGCCCGCTGGCCGCGGCCGAGGACTGGGTCGCCACCGAGTGCCCGCGCTGCGGCGGCTCGGCCCGGCGCGAGACCGACACGATGGACACCTTCGTCGACTCATCCTGGTACTTCGTCCGCTACCTCGACCCGCGCAACGGCGAGGCCGCCTGGGACGCCGCCGCGGCAGAGCATTGGCTGCCCGTCGACCAGTACATCGGCGGTGTCGAGCACGCGATCCTCCACCTGATGTACGCGCGCTTCTTCACCAAGGCGCTCGCCGACCGCGGGGTGCTCGACCTGCAGGAGCCCTTCGCCAACCTCTTCGCCCAGGGGAT
>CAZQET010000391.1:0-4014 GCA_964591825.1 uncultured Conexibacteraceae bacterium | reverse complement strand
AACGGCTCTGCGAGCCGTTGGGCCCGGCTTCCGGGCCCTGAGGGCTCTCGCTTCAGCCCCGCTCCTCCTGGGCTCGCGCTCGGACAGCGGCCAGCGTCTCCCCAGCCCGCTCGATCTGCGCCGCCAGCGGCGCCGAGCCGGTGCCGCCGGCGATCCGCTTGGACTCGAGCCAGCTGCTGCGCTTGAGCACCTCGTAGTAGGCCTCGTCGAGGTGCTCGGAGCGCTGGCGCAGCTCCTCGGGGCTCAGCTCGGAGAGCGCCTTGCCGCGCTCGACCGCGTCGCGGACGAGGCCACCGACGATTCCGTGCGCCTCGCGGAAGGGCACGCCGCGGCGTACTAGCAGGTCGGCGATCTCGGTCGCGGCGAGCATCTCGTCGCCGGAGGCCTCCTCCATGCGGGCGCGGTCGAAACGGATCCTCTCGAGCATCCCGGCGGCGGCGTCGAGGCAGGCCTCGACCGTGTCGATCGCGTCGAAGAGCGGCTCCTTGTCCTCCTGCATGTCCTTGCCGTAGGTGAGCGGCAGGGCGTGCATGACGCCGAGCAGGGTCGCATAGGAGGCGGCGACGCGCGGGCTCTTCGCGCGCAGCAGCTCGGCCGAGTCGGGATTGACCTTCTGCGGCATGATCGAAGAGCCGGAGGAGAAAGACTCATCGAGCTCGCAGAAGCCGAACTCGCTGCTCGACCAAATGACGATTTCCGAGCCCAGCCGCGAGAGGTGCATCGAGCAGGCCGAGGCGGCCGCGAGGTAGTCGAGCACGAAGTCACGGTTGGAGGCGCCGTCGATCGAGTTGTGGCTGACGTGATCGAAGCCGAGGTCCGCGGCGACCGCCTCGCGATCGATCTCCCAGTTGACCCCAGCGAGGGCGCCGGAGCCGAGCGGCATCACCGAGGCGCCGTCGAGGGCGAACTGGAAGCGCAGGACGTCCCGGGTGAGCATCCAGAAGTAAGCCAAGAGGTGATGGCCGAGGTAGACGGGCTGGGCGCGCTGCAGGTGGGTGTAGCCGGGCATGGTCCAGTCCCGGTGCTCCTCGGCAAGGTCCAGCAGCCGCTCCATCGCGTTGCCGCAGAGCTCGATCGCCCGCAGCGAATGAGCCTGGACGACGAGGGCGACGTCGGTCGCGACCTGGTCGTTGCGCGAGCGGCCGGTGTGCAGCTTGCCGGCCAGCGGCCCGATCTCCTCGCCGAGCAGCCGCTCGATCGCCATGTGGATGTCCTCGTCAGCCTGCTCGAACTCGAAGCCGTGCTCGGCCATGCGAGCCTGCACCCGCTCGAGGCCCGCTTCCATCTCCGCCAGCTCGGCCGCGTCGAGCACGCCCAGCCGCTCGAGGCCGCGAGCGTGCGCCCGCGACTGATCGAGGTCGTAGGCCGCCAACTGCCAGTCGAAGGGCAGGGAGCGGTTGAGGCGCCAGAAGCGCGGATCGGGGTCCTTGCGAAAACGAGCCATGGGGCCGGCGATTATTCCCTGATCGGACCCTGACCGAGCGTCTCTGCCAGCTGCTGACAGACGCGGTCCACCTGCTCCTCGGCAAGGGTGGGGAAGAAGGGCAGCGCCAGCGAGCGGGCCGAGGCGGCTTCGGCGACGGGGAGCTGACCCTCGCGCCAGCCCAGCTCGCGCAGGTGCGGGAAGAGGTGGATGCAGGGCAGGTAGGCCTTGCTGGCGATGCCGCGTTCCGCCAGGCGAGCGATGGTCGCATCGCGGTCGATCTCCTCGGCGAGGCGAATGACGTAGACGAACCAGCTGCGCAGCTCGGCGCCGCGGGCCGCGATCGGCGCCTCGACTCCCTCGATCGCCGCCAGCCGCTCCGCGTACATCGTCGCGACCCGGACGCGGGCAGCCAGCATCTGATCGAGCTTCTCCAGCTGGGCGACGCCGATTGCGGCGGCGACGTCGGAGAGGCGGTAGTTGAAGCCGATGCCGCTGTGCTCGAGCCAGCCCATGTCCGCGGCGCGACCCTGGTTACGCTCGCTGCGCAGCAGGGCGGCGCATTCCGGGTCCCTGGGCACGACCATCCCGCCCTCCCCCGTCGTCATCTGCTTGTTGGCGTAGAAGGCGAAGGTGGCGAGGTTTCCCCGAGCGCCGACGCGGCGGCCCTCCGAGTCGACCGCGCCGAGCGCCTCGCAGGCGTCCTCGAGCAGACCGAGCCCGTGGCGTGCGGCGAGCGCCTCCAGCTGCGGCATCGCGGCCGGGTAGCCGAAGATGTGGACGGGCAGGATGCCGGCGGTGCGCCCGCCGACCGCGGCGGCCGCGGCCTCTGGGTCGAGGTCGAGCGTCACCGGGTCAACGTCGCAGAAGATCGGTCGCGCGCCCTCGTAGAGCAGGCAATTGGCCGAGGCGACGAAGCTGAACGGGCTGGTCAGGACCTCGTCCCCCGCTCCCCAGCCGAGCGCCCGCACCCCGAGGTGCAGGCCGGCGGTGCCGCTGGAGACAGCGACCGCATCCTCGACCCCGAGACACTCGGCAAAGGCGCGCTCGAAGCGCTCGCCGGTCGGGCCGAGCGAGAGCCGCCCAGAGCGCAGCACCTCGACCACGAGCTGCTCCTCGCGCTCCCCGAGCTCTGGCTTAGCGAGGGGGATCTGCTCGTCAGTCATGCCGTTGAAAGGCGTAGGCGAGCGAGTCGACCAGGGCCTCCCACGAGGCCTCGATGATGTTCTCCGAGACGCCGATCGTGCCCCACTCGCGCTGTCCGTCGGTGGAGTCGAGCAGCACCCGGGTGACGGCGCCGGTACCGTGCGCCTCGTCGAGGATCCGCACCTTGTAGTTGGTCAGCTCGATGTCGGCCAGGTGCGGATGGCGAGCTCCAATTGCCGCCCGCAACGCCCGGTCGAGGGCGTTGACCGGGCCGTTGCCCTCGGCGACCTCGACGTAGCGCTCGCCGTCAACCATGACCTTGATCGTCGCCTCGGTTTCGACCCGCCCGCCCTCGCGCTTCTCGGTCGTCACGCGAAAGCTCTCGAGCTCGAACAGCGGCTCATAGACGCCGGCCTCGCGCCGCAGCAGCAGCTCGAAGGACGCCTGCGCCGCCTCGTAGTGATAGCCGCTGTGCTCGCGCCGCTTCAACGCCTCGACCGCGTGGGCGGCGCCGGCGTCGTCGAGCTCCAGGCCGGCGCGCTCGGCGGCGCTGCGGATCGTCGCCTTGCCGGAGAGCTCCGAGGCGAGCACGTCGCGCTCGTTGCCGACCGTCGCCGGGTCGAGGTGCTCGAAGGTGCTCGGGTCAGCGGCGACGCCGGCGGCGTGCATGCCCGCCTTGTGGGCGAAGGCATTGCGACCGACGTAGGCGCGGTCGGGGTTCGGGGTCATGTTGCAGAGCTCGTCGAGGAAGTGCGAGGTCGGCGTCAGGTCGGCGAGCTGCTCCGGCGTGACGACCTCGAAGCCCATCTTGAGCTGCAGCGCCGGCAGGATCGAGGCCAGGTTGGCGTTGCCACAGCGCTCGCCGTAGCCGTTGATGCAGCCCTGCACCAGGCGCGCTCCGGCTTCGACCGCGGCGAGCGAGTTGGCCACCGCGCACTCGGCGTCGTTGTGGGTGTGGATGCCCACCTCGACCTCACCGCCCAGCGCCGTGACGACCGCCGCGGTCGCCTCGCCGACGAAGCCCGGCAGGCTGCCGCCGTTGGTATCGCAGAGAGTGACGTTCTCGGCCCCGGCCTCGGCGGCAGCGCGCACGCACTCGAGGGCGTAGGCATCGTCGTCGCGATAGCCATCGAAGAAGTGCTCGGCGTCGAAGACCGGCCGCTTGCCCCGCTCGCGCAGATAGGCGATCGAGTCGACGATCATCGCCAGGTTCTCCTCGGGAGTGACCCTGATCACCTTGTCCACGTGCAGCCGCCAGCTCTTGCCGACGAGGCAGACGACCGGCGCAAAGCAGGAGGCGAGCACGGCGAGGGCCTCGTCCTCCGCGGCGGCCACGTCGCGGCGGCGGGTCATGCCGAAAGCGGCGATCGTCGCTCGCTCCAGCTCCAGATCGGCGAGCCGCTCGAAGAGCTCGGCCTCCTTCGGGTTGGAGCTGGGGAAGCCGG
>CAZQET010000390.1:0-1703 GCA_964591825.1 uncultured Conexibacteraceae bacterium | reverse complement strand
TTCGAGCCGCTCGGCGGCCTCGCCCAGAGCCGCGGCCTCCTCGGGATCGAGCTTGGGCTTCCTCTCAGGCTTTGGCTGGCTGGCCAGCTTGGCCCTGTTCTCTGTCTCCCGCACCGACCAGCCCTGGCGCACGGCGTCGCGGGCCAGGCGGCGACGTACGTCGTTGCCGCGGGCGGCGAGCAGGGCGCGGCCGTGCCCCTCGCTCAGCTCCCCGGACTCGAGCAGCTCGAGGGCCTCGTCCGGAAGGTCGAGGAGGCGGATCAGGTTGGAGACGGCTGGGCGGCTGCGGCCGACGCGGCGCGCCAGCTCCTCCTTGGAGACGCCGAGCTCGTCGACCAGCGCCGAGCACGCCCGCGCCTCCTCGACCGGGTTGAGGTCCTCGCGGACCATGTTCTCGATCAGCGCGACCTGCAGGCGCTCGGCCTGCTCGGAGTCGCGGACGATCGCCGGGACCTTCTTCAGCCCCGCCTGTTTCGCCGCTCGCCAGCGTCGCTCGCCGGCGATCAGCTCATAGCTGCCGTCGCGCAGGGGGCGGACGAGCAACGGCTGGACCACGCCGCTGCTCTCGATCGACGCGGCGAGCGCCGCGAGGGCGTCGGCGTCGAAGCGGGTGCGTGGCTGACTCGGGTTGGGCTTGACGAGTTCGACGGGCAGCTCGCGCAGCTCTCCCGCGGGCGCGGTCGACTCCGGCAGGATCGCCGCCAGGCCGCGGCCGATCCCGGCTCGCTTAGCGGCGGCCATCGGGTCCGGCGGGATCGGTGCTAGCCACGGGCGACGAGCTCCTCGGCCAGCGCACGGTAAGCGGAGGAGGCGCGTGAGGAGGGGGCGTGCTCGGTCACGGGGAGACCATAGCTCGGAGCCTCGGCGACTCGAACGCTGCGCGGTATCACCGTCTCGAAGACCATCTCGGGGAAATGCTCGCGCAGCTCGCGCTCGACGTCCTGGGCGAGGCGGGTGCGCTCGTCGTGCATTGTGATCAACAGGCCCGACACCTCGAGGCGCGGGTTCATCTCGCGGCGGATCATCGCCAGCGTGTCGAGGAACTGGACCAGTCCCTCGAGCGCCAGGTACTCGGCCTGGACGGGAACGATCACGCGGTCGGCGCAGACCAGGGCATTGACGCTGACCGGGCCCAGCGAGGGCGGGCAGTCGAGCACCGTGACCGCGAATCGCTCGCGCACGGGCCCGAGCCGTTCGCGCAGGCGGTGCTCGGAGCCCTCGAGGCGAGGCAGCTCGACCGCGGCGCCGGCGAGGTCGCGGCTGGCCGGCACCAGCCAGAGGTTGTCGGGGCCGGCGGGGCGTGCGGCTTCGGCGACGGAGACCTCGCCCGTCAGGCAGTCGTATGAGGAGGGATGCATGTCGCGTTCAGCGCCGAGCGCGACGGTCGCGTTGCACTGGGGATCGAGGTCGACGAGCAGGGTCTGCGCACCGCCGTCGGCCACGCAGGCGGCGACGTTGACCGCGGTCGTCGTCTTGCCGACTCCGCCCTTCTGGTTCGAGATCGCGTAGACGACGCCCATCCTGGTCAGCCTAGATGGTTGATTCCAACCATCTAGCTCCCCCGTGGTCGCTTCTTGGCCATCCCGGCACGGCGAGGCAGGCCGGCCGGCGTGTCGCCCTCCTTGCGGATCACGTGAAGGTGGCGGTGGCGGCTGCCGGCGGAGTGCCCGACCGCCAGGACCCCCTCGGGACGCATCGCGAGG
>CAZQET010000389.1:0-1846 GCA_964591825.1 uncultured Conexibacteraceae bacterium | reverse complement strand
AACGATCATCCGCTCCTGGCGCCCGGGCGAGTCGCCCAAGCTGTCCGGCTGCGCCCACCGCTTCGCCGGCTTCGACGAGGTGCGCAGAGTCAAGGGGGCCCAGCGCCGCCGGCTGTACCAAGAGCTGCGCGGGCGCGAGGGCGAGCGCCTCGGGCTCGTCGCGCCGGTGGCGCAGACGGTCGCCGAGGTCGACGAGCAAATGGAGCGCTTCGAGCGCGAGCATCCCGAGGAGTGCGAGCTGCGACAGGTGGCGGCAGGCCACCTGTTTGGCCTCAGCGGCGGACCCAAGCTGCGGGAATGCTTCGAGTACGTCTTCGTCAGCGCCGACACCGACGCGCCGGACGCTTTCGGCCTCGCTCGCGGTTCGGCGCTCAATCGCCTGCTTGCGAACATCGGCAGCCTCGACTCGACGACCCAGCGGGAGGTCGACCGGCTCCAGGAAGAGACACAGGCGAAGCTCGCCGACATCTTGGGATCTGCTCGCAACGCGGCGCTCAAGCGGATCGCCGACGGGATCACCGAGCGTGTTCGAGATTTCGCTCCGGGTGCGGCAGTGGAGCTGGAGGAGGAGCTGAAGCCGCCCCGCCCGCCCGAGGCCGAGCCGGTCGTCAAGGTCATCAACGACGGCGGCTATCCGACCGATGTCGAGCGCCAGGGGCACGGCCTGCAGCGGACACTGGTGATCGCGGTCCTCCAGGAGCTCACCGAGGCGCTGAGCGCCAACGGAGCAGGAGCGAAGGAGGCGCCCGCGGCGAAATCGCTGATGCTCTCGATCGAGGAGCCCGAGCTGTACCAGCACCCGCTGCAGGCCCGCACGCTGGCCGCAGCGCTGCGGGACCTGGCGCGGACCGACGGCGAGGCCCGCGCTCCCCAGATCGCCTACAGCACCCACTCCGAGCACTTCGTCCGCCCCGCCCTCTTCGAGGACCTGCGGATCGTCAGCCGCGACGAGTCGGGGGCATCCTCCGCGGTGGCGACCGATCCGGGCGCCGTGCAGAGGGCGTTGGAGGTCGTCGGCCTCGAGGACCAGGAGCGCCAGGTCCGCCTCACCCTCGCCTCGAGCCTCAGCCAGGCCGTGTTCGCGAAAGCCGTCGTCCTCTGCGAGGGGAAGACCGACGCCGCGATGCTGGAAGCGGTGGCGGCGGTCGAGCGTCCGCTCGAGCACGACGGCGTCGCCGTCGCCAACTGCCACGGCAAGAGCATCGTCCCGATCGCCCTCGCGATCCTCGCCGAGTTCGAGATCCCCACCTTCGTGCTCTTCGACGCCGACGCCCAGGCGAGGGAAAGACTGGAAGCGAACGGCAGGCTCAGCGTCGAGGCTCGCGAGAAGGCGATCGCCTCGATCGCCACCAAGAACGAACAGCTGCTGGCGCTCTGTGGAGAGGCGCCAGAGCCCTGGCCGGGCTCGGAGGTCCGCTCCAGATCAGCCAACTTCGCTGGAAACAGCGAGTCCGACATCGAAGACATCTGGCCCGCCTTCATCGCCGCGCGCGACCGCGTCGCCGAGGAGCTCGGCATCTCGGTCAAATCGGCCGAGGCCTACCGCCTAGCCGCCGAACAGGCCGGTGACCCCCCGCGCTTCCTCGTCGAGTTGCTGGCGAAGGTGCGCTCGCTCGCCTGAGAGCCCAGCCGAGCTCGAGCCAAGGCGCCGGGGTCTCCCCCGGCGCCTTGGCGTACCTGCCTAGATTCAGTTCGTCGTTTTCGTTGACCGCAAAAGCGGAAGCGACGAAGACGGTGCTTCTCCCCTTACTTCTCCCCGGCCCCGCTCAGGACCCGGGCCACAGTGGCCCGGGTCCTTTGCGATGTTTTCGACTGCTGAACTTCGACTGCTAAACGGTGCCGCTGT
>CAZQET010000388.1:0-3584 GCA_964591825.1 uncultured Conexibacteraceae bacterium | reverse complement strand
CCGAGTTCGTGCCGGTGCCGGGCAGCAGGGTGTCGTGGCCGGGACCGCCTCGCAGCACATCGTCGCCACTGCCGCCCACCAGTTCGTCGTCGCCTGCACCGCCGAAGAGCAGGTCGTTGCCTCCCCGCCCCAACAGCCTGTCGCGCCCGTCGGCACCGAGCAGCTTGTCGGGACCGCTGCCGCCGATCAGGGTGTCGTTGCCCGAGCCGCCTCGCATCGTCACCGGGACGGTGATCGAGCTGCCCACCGTCACGGTGTCATCGCCCGCGCCAGCGTTGACTTCGAAGCCGGCCACCAGCGGCGCCTTGCAAACGAGCTCATTGGTGGTTTCAGGTGGGTTTTCGCAAACCGTGCCTCCCACTTCCAGCGGTACCACCGAGTCGATCACGTAGCTGCGACCGTCCGACGTGAGCCAGATGTGAATCATGTTCTGCGCCGAACCGCCAGCCAGCACCACGGTGTAGGTGGTTTCGGCATGGGCGCTGCCGCCGACCAACGTCGCCAGCATCGCAAGCGTGATCATGATCGCCTTCTTCATCGGAGAGCTGCCGGCGCCGCCTGCCGGCTCTAGCCTGGAAACAGCACTACCTTGCCGACGTTGCGGCGCTGGGCGATGAATTCATGCGCCTCGCCGGCGCGCTCGAAGGGGAAGGCCTCGGCGACCACCGGCTCGAGACGACCCGCTTCCAGGTCGGCCATCAGCGGCTCGGTGACCCGATCGAGGCTGCCCTCGCGATCCCACCAGCTGAGCATGTTGAGGCCGAAGACGCCCTTGTTCTCGTTCATCAGAGCGAGGCTCTTCCACCAGGGCATCGTCGCCAACGGCATCTTCAGCAAGCCCTTGAGCGTGGCCGGGAGGTCGCGGCGCCCTTCGTCGGTGGCCTCGGAGAGGCCGTACATCACCAACCGCCCGCCCGAGCGCAGCAGGCGATAGTCCTTGCGGAAGGAGGTGGGGCCGAGCGCATCGATGATCAGGTCGACGCCCTCGCCACCTGTGATCCGCATCGTCTCGGCCTCAAAGTCCTGGCTGCGGTAGTCGATCGCATGTGTGACGCCCTGCGCGCGAATCGCCTCGTGCTTGCCGGGCGAAGCGGTGCCGAAGATCTCAGCGCCAGCGTTGCGAGCGATCTGAGTGGCGGCGGTGCCGACGCCGCCGGCAGCGGCGTGGATCAGCACGCGATCGCCCTCACGCAGGCTGCCCATGATCACCAAGGCGGCGAAGGCGGTGCCGTAGTTGACCGGGAAGGCCGCCCCCTGCTCGAAGCTGAGCCGCTCCGGCAGCGGCAACACCTGGTCGGCCGGCACGGTCACCAGCTCAGCCTGCCCGCCGAAGCGGGTGCCGGCGACGACGCGGTCGCCGGCGGAGTGGTCGGTGACGCCCTCGCCAACGCTCTCGACGATACCGGCGACCTCGTAGCCCATCACGCAGGGCGGCTTGGGAGCGTCGGGGTAGAGCCCGACGCGGGCCATCGTGTCGGCGAAGTTGATGCCTGCGGCTTTGACGGCGATCCTCACCTCACCCGCCCCGACCGGCGGGTCCGGGCGCTCTTGGACCCGGAGGACCTCAGGACCACCGTTGGCGGTCTGAACCAGCGCCTTCATCGGCGCAAGCTTACGCCGTTAAAGGTCGACGGCACGACCGACCGTGAAGCCGTCGAGCTGGAGGATCTTGCCGATCGTGTCGTCGTTGACCGGTGCGTCGGTGGTGAGCGCCATCACCGCGCGCTCACCGTCCTCCTCCGCGCCGACCGCGGCGGAGACGATGTTGACGCCCTCCTCGCCGAACATCGTGCCGACCCGACCGATCATGCCGGGCCGATCGGCGTAGCGGAAGACGGCGATGTGCTCGGCGAAGGGCAGGTAGAAGCTCTCACCCCAGACTGAGACGAGGTAGGGCTCGTTGCGCGGCCCGACCCCCGTGCCGGCGACCTCGACGTCCTCGCCGCCGCTGGTCAGGCGCACGGTCACCAGCTCGGTGAAGTCCTCGGAGCTCGACTCCTTGGCCTCGGTTAGCTCAACCCCGCGTTCCTCCGCCATCTGCGGCGCGTTGACCAGGTTGACGGGCTCCTCGGTATGGCCGGAGAGGATGCCGACGAGAACGGCGATCCCGAGCAGGCGGGTGTCGTGCTGGGCGAGTTTGCCGCGGAACTCGACCGAGACGCGGTCGACCGAGCCCTGGCCCAATCCTTGGGCCAGGCGGCCGAGCTTTTCGCAGAGCGGCACGAAGGGCGAGAGCGCCTCCATCTCCTCCGGGCGCACGGCGGCAATGTTGACCGCGTTGGTGACGACGGCGCCGGTCAGGGCAGCGGTGACCTGCTCGGCGGTGACGACGCCGGCGCGATCCTGAGCCTCCGCCGTCGAAGCGCCGAGGTGCGGGGTGACGACGACGTCGTCGCGTTCGAAGATCGGGTGCTCGGTGAACGGCTCGGAGGGGAATACGTCGAGCGCGGCGCCGCCCACCTTGCCCGACTCGAGCCCGGCGAGCAGAGCGTCGAGGTCGACCAGCTCGCCGCGGGCGCAGTTGACGATCCGCACGCCGTCGACCATCGCGGCGATCGCCCCAGCATCGATCAGGCCGATCGTCTCGGGGGTCTTGGGCACGTGCACGGTGACCACGTCGGCGCGCGAGAAGAGATCCTCCAGCGAGGCGACCCCCTCGACCCCGAGCTCGCGGAAGCGCTCGGCGCTGACGAACTTGTCGAAGGCGACGACCTCCATCTCAAAGGCCTGCGCCCGCTTGGCGACCAGCTGGCCGATGCGGCCGAAGCCGACGATGCCGATCGTCTTGCCGTAGAGCTCCGCCCCCTTGTACTTGGCCCGGTCCCAGCGGCCGTCGACCAGGGCGCCGTGCGCCTGCGGGACGTTGCGGAAGAGGGCAAGCGCGAGGGCAAGCGTGTGCTCGGCGGCGGCGACCGAATTCGATTCCGGAGCGTTGGCGACGACGATGCCGCGGCGCGTGGCGGCGGGGATGTCGACGTTGTCGACGCCGGTCCCGGCGCGGCCGATCACCTTGAGGTTGTCGGCGCGCTCGATCAGCTCTGGCGTCATCTTCGTGGCCGAGCGGATCAGGATCGCGTCGTAGTCGCCGATCTTCTCGGACAGCTCCTCGTCGCTCATCTCGAGGCCGAGCTCGACGTCAAAGTTCTGGCGCAGCAGCTCGACCCCCGAGTCGGCGATCTTCTCCTTGACCAGGACCCTCGCCGTGGAGGTCACGCGCGCGCCTCCCCTACGTTCGCGACGACCCAGTCGATGCAGGCCGTGAGCGCTTCCACGTCCGCCGGCTCGACGGCCGGGAACATCCCGATCCGCAGCTGGTTGCGCCCGAGCTTGCGGTAGGGCTCGACGTCGAGGATGCCGTTTTCCCGCAGCGCCGCGGCCAGAGCGGCGGCATCGACCGAGTCGTCAAAGTCGATCGCGCCCACGACCAGCGAGCGCTTCGCCGGGTCGGCGACGAACGGGGTCGCGAACCGGCTCTGCTCGGCCCAGCCGTAGAGGTGCTGGGAGGAGGCGCGGCTGCGACCTACGCAGAAGTCCAGGGCGCCGCCGTCGAGCATCCAGCGGATCTGGTCGGCGAGCAGGAACAG
>CAZQET010000387.1:0-18589 GCA_964591825.1 uncultured Conexibacteraceae bacterium | reverse complement strand
CAGAAACCCGCGTCCAGCTCCGCCGCGAACTGTTCCCCGGTCAGCGGCAGGCGAGGCGTGCCGGGAAATGCCACGGAGAGTGAGCCGCTCCACTGCGTTTTCCCGTCCGGCGCCGCCGTGTAGGTCCCCGTGCCATCAAAGGGAACCGGCGGTTTCAACGTCGCGGTGGTCAGCGTTTCGTTCGTCACGAGCGTCTTGGCGGGCGCCAGCGAGAGCGCGTAGCGCAGCTCGGCCATCGTTCCCAGGCTCTTCTCGTCGACGACGAGCAGCAGCGTCGCCTTGCCGGCGCCGAAGGCGAGCAGCTCGGTCGAGTCGACCACGTGGCGCCATCCCACGCTGAGGAAGGTCGGAGCGACGCCCGGGTTTCCGCGGACCGGTCGGGCAAGGCGGGCTTGCGACGTCGATCCGATCTGACGACCCACACAGTCGAGCTGGAGCGGGCTGCGAACGCTGCCCTTTGCTCGATGCGCGTGCACCGAGACGAAGCGCCGCTCGCCGCGGAAGCGGACGTGGCCGACGAAGACGCCCAGCAGGCTCGTCACGTGATCGGCGCCGCGACAATGGCGGTGGAAATGAGATTCGACCACCCGTCCCGACGGCCGGAAGCGCATGTCGACGGAGCCGAGCCTCCCGAACGAGGCAGCGATTCGATCTGGGGTCACGGTCCCACGCGCAACGTAGGCGGTGACCGCTTGGTCCAATCGCGCCGCCAGGGACTCGCGCGGGGTCCGCTTCCGTGGCCGGGCTATCTCGAGCGCAACCGTGTCCCCCTCGCCGATTACCGAGAGGCGGTAGCCGCGCTGCACGTCGATGTCGAAGCGGGACTCGAACTGACGTCGGGGTCGCGGCATGTGGAGGTGGCCGCGGACGGAAGCGCGAAACTTCGGCGGCACGATCGCCGGGATGTCGAGGGCATCCGCCATCGCCGAGGAGCAGCTGAGCAACAGGCCGGCGCTGATCGCCACCAGCGCCGTGACGAGCCGGCGCCTCACGGCGTCACCTGGACCGCGCGGCGGTAGAGGCGCGCGACTTCACGACCGAAGTAGGCGCCGAAATCGGTGGCCGGGTCGTCGCTGTAGCCGTAGTTGGTGACGCTGTTGAGGACGCCGTCGCGGATCGTCCAGCCACCGCCCGAGCTGCCGCCGGTGACGGCGCAATCGACCGCCATGTTGAGCGGCCCGGGGCTGAGGAACGAGAGCGAGTCGTGTCCGAGAAAGCGCGTGTCCGAGCATTCCTGCTGGGTTTCGCCGTCGAAGGGCGGCGCCGCCGGATAGCCGTGGACGTCGAACACCTGGCGCGTCTTCAGTCCCCACGCTATGCCCGTCCCGCCGACCGCCTTGCCGAGAAGCTGACCGCGCTGGTTGCGTTCGACGACCGCCGCACCCACGTCGAAGTTCTCGCTGCCGCTGCGTCGCCACTGAAGGGTGGTATCGATCCAGCGCGCGGGGAACACGCCGAAGGGCCGCTGCCCGTAGCGATAGCCCGGCACGAAGACCCAGCGATGGTCCAGCCAGAAGCCGGAGTTGCCGCCGGTGTGGACGCAGTGCCCCGCGGTGAAGACGACGCTGAAGTTGGGTGCGTTGACCGCGGTGCCCGAGCAGCGAGCGAGCCCAAAGGGGAGTTCGATGAATATCGCCCCGTTCGTCCTGCTCATCGCCGTGGTCGGGTCGGCAACCGTTTCGGGCGCCGAGCTGTCACTCGCCGTCGCGGGCGCCAGCGGCGGAACGAGGCGCGACGGGCCGGCCTGCGCCATCGGACCTGCCTCAGCCATCGCGGCGGACCCGTCCAGGTGGACGTCGAGGGGACGTGCCCGTCTCATCCGCCCAGTGGTCCAGAAGGCGGCCGCATCGCTCGCGCTGGCATGCGAAACGCTCTTCGCCGACGCCAGCTCCGGCGTCGTCGGCAGGCCCGCCACACCGAGGCCCAACCATCCGAGCGTCAGTGCAAGCAGAAAGCGAGGCGGGCGCCCAGCCCACCGACCCCAGTCGATCATCGCGGCCAGTCTACTCGCCCGAAACTTTCCGTACCAATCGAGCAATGTATTCGCCGCGCTAACGGCGCGGATCCGGGAGCTGGGCGAGCAGGCCGTGCAGCGCCTCGTGCTCGGCGATGACACGCGCATATTCGTTATCGCGATCGATCGTCCGAGCGAGATCGGCGACGACTTCGCGGGCCTCGGCGTCCGGCATGATCGCGCGCTCTTCGAGCGCCGTCAGCAGGCGTGAATACGTCGCCGCCTCGCGCCGCAGGCGCTCGGGGTCGGAGACCTGGTCGAGGTATTCGCGCAACTCGGCGCACACGCCCGCGCGCGCGCCTTCGAACGTCTCGCGCAGAAAATCAGCGTGATAAGCGGCAATGCCGAGCCCAACCGAAGCACACGGGCCCTTAGGGTTCTGAGTAGACATGAGGAGCCATCCTCCTTGTGGTCAGCCCCTCGGCCGGCGTTCGCGCGCCGCCGGGGGGCGTTATGAGCGACCCGCCGAACCTAACAGGGCGACAGGCGGCACCACGACGGACAAGCTGGGATCGAACGACAGGAACGGTCCCTGACGCCACCTCGCAACCCGCGCCGTTTGGCGAGAGACGTCCGAGCAAGCATGTACCTCTCCCTCCGTGCAGCGCATTGGTCAAGTGATTTCCGGAATTGTTGCTCTGCTCCTCGTCGTCGTGGGAGTGGCTGCGGTCGGGCTGCTCTTCGTGTTCGCGGTGCGGCAGGGCTCAACGTTCTGGGCCGCGCTGCTCGCTTCGGCGGCCACGGTCGGTGCCGCAGGGTTGGTCCGAAACTTCGAGCGGCGTCGCGTCGCTGACTCCATCCGACGCGAGCGACTCTCCGATATCTACACGGAGATGGCCCAGGTCCTACACGGACGAGAAATACCGGACGATCAGCGGAGCGAGTTGATGTCCAACTTTATTCGCCAAACACTCGTGTACGCGAGCCCAAAAACGCTGAAAACCTTCAGATCGTGGAATGCCAACCTTCCCGGCGGGGAGCGGTGGACCAAGGACGAGTACACGGCAAGCACCCTGCGGTATGAAGCCTTCGTCAAGGCGATGCGGGACGACCTTGGGATTCCGAACCGCGGCCTTGCAGACGGCGATCTGGCGCGTATGGGCATAGCGGACTTCGACGACCCGCAGTTCCCAGAGGAAATCTGACCTTCGCCGCAAGCTGTCCCGCCGAGGCCGGCAGAGGCGCCTACCGGAATCGAACCGGTGTAAACGGCTTTGCAGGCCGCTGCGTAGCCACTCCGCCAAGGCGCCGGGGAGAGTGAAGGGTATCGGCGCGCGGGCTAAGCGGCGCGACCCTCGGCGTCGTCGTCGACGTCGAGGATGAGGTTGTCGTCGGCGCTGCGGCGGACCTTGAACTCGAGCGGCGAGCGCTCCTCCAGCTCGCGCAACAGCTCCACCGGCTCGTTGAGGCGCATCGAGAGGGTCGCGCGCCCCTCGGAGAAGCGCTCGACCGAGATCTCGCTCGTGGCGTCGATCTGGCCGGCTGCATCCTCGAAGCCGACCAGTTGCGAGAAGTCCGCCAGCGGGCCGATCTCGACCTTGACCTGACCATGGAAGAGATTCTGCGCCGCCTGCTCGACGACCTCGGCAGCGCCAGCTGCCGTCGCCGCCGGGTCCACTTCGGCCTCGCTCAGCTCCTGGGCTCGGCGGCCGACCTCGACCGCCTCGCGCAGCGCCTTCATGCGGATCCGCGTCGCCTGGCCCCGGGCCTGGCTCTGGATCTCCCCCAGCTTCGTGGAGACCATCTCCAGCGAGGCGATGCTGCGGTCGTGCCGCTCGTTGGCTTCGAGCAGGCGCTCCTGCAGGCCGCGGATCTCACGCTCGCGCTCGATCACCATCGCCGAGAGCGAAGCGGACTCCTCCTCGCTCCGCACCGCGGCCTCGGCGGCCTCGCGCCAGCGCGAGAGGGCCTCCTCGGCGTCGCGTTCCAGAGCCCATGCGCGAGCGTCGCGCTCCGCCAGCGCCACCTCGACCTCGGCGCGACGGTAGCCGAGGAGCACCCTCTTGAAGCTACCCATGCGCGGCACCGTAGAGGGGCCCTCGGACGCCATCCCGCGTTTCGAGATCGAGTCGCGGCGCCTCGCGCCAGAGGTCCTCGAGCGCATAGCGCTCGCGAGCCTCGGCAGTGAACACGTGCAGGACGCAGTCGAGGTAGTCGAGGACGATCCAGCCCGCCGCCTCGGCGGCGTCGGAGCCGCCCGGCAGCAGTCCCCGCTCATTCTTGAGGCGCAGCTTCACCTCGTCGGCGATCGCCCGGGCCTGGCGCTCGTTGCGCGCCGTGCAGATCGCCAGGAAGTCCGTGTAGGAGACGAGGCTGCGCATGTCGAGGACGACGATCTCATCGGCGGCTTTCGAGTCGGTGATCTCCGCCAGGCGCCAGGCCAGCGCCTCGCTGCTCTCGGTCGTCTTGTCCGCATCACTCGCCATAGATCCCCTTCTCTTCGATGAAGCGTGCCACGGACTCCGGCACGAGGTAGCGCAGCGGCCGGCCCGCCGCAGCCCGCTCGCGCACGGCCGAGGAGGAGACGCCGAACTGCGGCATCTCCAGCATCGTCGCCCGGCCCCCGGCGCCGAGGCTGCGCAGCACCGCCGCGACCTCCGCGTCGGAGATGCCGGCGCGGCGGGCGACCGCGAGCCGGGCCAGCTCGGTGACGCGACGTGGCTCGCGCCAGCTCTCCAGCCCCACCGCCGCGTCGGCCCCCATCACGAAGACGAGCTCTCTGTCCCCTCTTTGCTCCGCAAGCTGCTCCAAGGTCTCATACGTGTAGGACGGTCCCTCGCGCTCGACCTCCAGCGTCGAGACCGAGAAGCGCGGGTCCTCGGCAGCGGCCAGCCTGGTCATCGCCAAACGCTGCTCGCGGCCGGGATCATCGGCGATGCGCTTGTGCGGCGCGGTCCCGGTCGGCATCAGCACCACCTCCTCCAGGCCGAGCTGCCAGAGCGCCTCCTGGGCGAGCGCGAGATGCCCGAGGTGCGGCGGGTTGAACGCCGAGCCGAGGACGCCGATGCCACCCCCGGGAGCGCTACTCACGCACCTGGCCGTCGCCGTGGACGACGTACTTGTAGGTCGTCAGCTCGCGCAGCCCGATCGGCCCGCGCGCGTGCAGCTTCTGGGTCGAGTTGCCGATCTCGGCGCCCATGCCGAACTCGAAACCGTCGGTGAAGCGGGTCGAGGCGTTCGTGTAGACGACGGCGGCGTCGACCCCGGCCGTGAAGGCGGCGGAGGCCTCGGCGGAAGAGCTGACGATCGCCTCCGAGTGGGTGGTGCCATGGGTGTTGATGTGCTCGACCGCCTCCTCCAACGAGTCGACCGCGCCGACCGCCATCTTCAGGTCGAGGTACTCGGTGCTCCAGTCCTCGTCGGTGGCCGGGCCGACCTCGACGTCGCCGGCCAGCTCCCGCACCCGCTCGTCGCCTACGAGCTCGACCCCGGCGGCGCGCAGATCGGCGAGTACCCCGGGCAGAAAGTCCGCAGCCACCGAGGCATCGACCAGCAACGTCTCCGCGGCATTGCAGACCCCCGGTCGCTGCACCTTCGCGTTGTAGGCGATCCGCCGCGCCATCTCCAGGTCGGCGTCCCCGTGCACGTAGACGTGACAGTTGCCGGCCGCCGCGTAGATGACCGGGACCGTGGCGACCTCCTTGAGCGCGTTCTTGAGCCCTTCTCCGCCGCGCGGGATCAGCAGGTCGACGGCGCCCTCCTGGGTGGCCAGCTCAGCCAGCTCCTCGCGCCCACCCCCGGCCACGAGCAGAACCGCGTCCTCCGGCAGCCCGGCCTCGACCAGCGCTTCCCGCACGACCGCGGCAAGGGCTCCGTTCGAGCGCTCCGCATAGCTCGAGCCCCGCAGCACGATCGCGTTCCCACTCTTGATCGTCAGCGCCGCGCAGTCGATCGTCACGTTCGGCCGCGCCTCGTAGACGACCGCGACCACGCCAAGCGGCACCCGCACCTTGCGCAGATCGAGCCCGCCGACAAGCGTCTTCCGCTCGAGCTCCTCCCCAATCGGATCCTCCAGCCCAGCGACCGCCCGAACGCCCTCGGCCATCGCCGCGATTCGGTCCTCGGTCAGCGTGAGTCGATCGCGCAGCGCGGTGGTGAGCCCAGTCGCCCGCTCGTCGGCCAGATCCGCGGCATTCGCCTCCAGAATCTCCCCAGCTCGCTCGCCCAACAGCCGAGCAGTCGCCCCCAGCGCGCCATCCTTGACCGCGGTAGATGCCCTCGCAAGCTCGCGGGACGCCGCCTTCGCCGCTACGCAGCTCTCCTTAACACTCCTAGCCGTAATCGCCATGACCGCTAAGGGTAGCTGGCGGGGTGGGGTGCGTCGCCGGGCGGCGGCGTCATGTTTTCGCACAGACCACCCAGCGAGAGCAACCACGCGCCAGGCGAAAAACCCAGCCGCTCGGCGAGGCACCCCACCCCGCCTCCCGCCCTTCGGCGTCAAACGAGCACGAACCGATCCCGGTGAATCACCTCATCCGCCGCATGGGGCAGCAGCTCTCGCACCTCGGCGCTCTTCAGCCCGATGACCCGCGTCAGCTCGGCCGCCGAGTAGTCGACGATCCCCTTGCCGATCACCGTACCGCTGGCGACCACCTCGACCGCGTCGCCCGCGTCGAAGTCGCCGCTTACGCCGGTGATGCCAACCGGAAGCAGGCTCGAGCCGCTTTCGCGGAGGACGCGCGCCGCGCCCGCGTCGACCGCGACGCGCCCGTGTGAGGACTTGGCGTACTTGAGCCAGAGCTTGAAGCTCGAGGCCTTCGTCTCCCTGGCTGCAAAGCGGGTGCCGACGGGCTCATCCACCGCCGCGGCGGCGAGCGTCCCAGCGCTCGTGCCATCGCAGATCGTCGCCGGAATCCCAGCCTCGCTGGCCATCTCCGCCGCGGCCACCTTGCTGCGCATCCCGCCCGAGCCGAAGACCGAGGTGCGGTCGCCGATCTCGAGCCCCTCGAGCTGGGCAAAGTCGGTCACCTCGGCGATCCGCTCGGCGCCCGCGTCGGTGGACGGATCAGCGGTGTGGAGCCCATCGGTGTTCGTCAGCAGCACCAGCAGCCGCGCCTCGAGCAGGATCGCGACCTGAGCCGCGAGGAAGTCGTTGTCGCCGAAGGTGATCTCGTCGGTGGCGGTGGTGTCGTTCTCGTTGACGACCGGGACGACCCCCCACTCGACCAGCCGCCGTAGGGTCCGGCGCGCGTTCAGGTAGTTCGTGCGCGCGGCCATGTCAGCAGCCGTGAGCAGCACCTGGGCGGCGCGAGTGCCGTGCCGGGCGAGCCGGCTCTCATAGGCGCGGAAGAGGTCGCCCTGGCCAACCGCCGAGGCGGCCTGCAGCTCGTCCATCGCACGCGGCCGCGAGGGCAGCTCCATCAGGCGCATACCGCGCGCGATCGCGCCGGAGGTAACCATCGCCACCCGCTCCCCGGCCTGCTCCAGGGCCGCCACCTGCTCACACACCGAGTCGAGGACATCGCTGCGCAGCGATCCGTCGTCGGCGGCGACGATCGAGGAGCCAAGCTTGACGACGAGGGTCATCGCGAGCGAAGTCTATGAGCCGCAGGCGAGGGCAAGCACGGACTGGCTTTCAGGTTCAAGGGCGCGCTGCAACACTGCCGAAAGACCTAGCGATGAGCCGACCGCAGGACAGCCGCCTGCCCTACCTGCCCGGCATCGACGCTCTGCGCGCGATCGCCGTGCTCGCGGTCTTCCTCTACCATGCCGGGGTCGGCTGGATGCCGGGCGGGTTCCTCGGGGTCGACGTCTTCTTCGCGATTAGCGGCTACCTGATCACCTCGTTGCTGCTCAGCGAGCGGCGGCGCACCGGACGGGTCCGGCTCGGTCCGTTCTGGGTGCGTCGAGCGCGGCGCCTGCTGCCGGCCGTCGGAGTGATGATCGCGGTGACGATGATCGTCGCTGCGATCGTCGAGCCGGAGCGGATGATCGCCCTGCGCGGCGACGCACTCTCCTCGCTCGCCTACGTCGCCAACTGGCACTTCGTCCTCGCCCACGAGTCTTACTTCGAGCAGTTCCAGCGCCCGTCGCTGTTCCGCCACCTCTGGTCGCTCTCGGTCGAGGAGCAGTTCTACCTCCTCTGGCCGCTCGCCTTCGCCGCCGGCATGTCCCTGCTGGGCCGCCGCAAGCTTCTGGTCGGCGTCCTCGCCGGAGCGCTCGCCTCGCTGGCGCTGACCTGGATCCTCTTCAATCCCGCCGACGCATCGCGCGTCTACTACGGAACCGACACGCACGCGGTGGGACTGCTGATCGGCGTCGCCCTGGCCCTGGTCTGGAGCCCGTGGCAGTTGCGCCGGGCGACCCCCGGCCGTTGGTGCGGCCCGATCCTCGACGTCGTCGGCGTCCTCGCGCTCAGCTACCTCGTTCTCAGCTTTCTCCACGTCCACGACTACGACCTGGCGCTGTTTCATGGCGGCTATCTCTGGATCGCCCTCGCCTCCGCCGCAACCGTCGCGGTTCTCGCGCATCCGGCGGCGCGGCTCGGCGGGTTGCTCGGGCAGCCGCCGCTGGTCTGGCTCGGCCTGCGCAGCTACAGCTTCTACCTCTGGCACTGGCCCGTGCTAGCACTCACCCGCCCCGGCCTCGACGTCTCCCTGCCGCGCGGCATCCTGATCCCGCTGCAGCTGCTGGCGGTCCTGGCCCTCGCCGACCTCTCCTACCGCTTCGTCGAGCTTCCCTTCCGCGGCAAGCGCAGGCTGTTCTCGCTGCCCGACGGCTGGCTGCGGGTCGGCCGGCCGGCACTCGCCTTTTCAGTCGTGGCCATCGTGGCGCTCGTCGGCTGGAGCGGCCTCGTCTCGAGCGGCGAAAGCGCCGACCTCGCAGCCGCCTCCACCGCCGAATTCGCCAAGGTGACGGTGAAGCAGTCGGCCCGCAGCGGTGCGAGATCACAGAGGAAAGGCGAAGGCGCGTTTCGCCAAGGGGAAGGGCCTCCTCGAATCGTCGCCTTCGGGGACTCGGTGATGATCGGCGCCAAGGACCGGCTGGCGGCGCACCTCGGCCCTCGCTTTTCGATGAACGCCAAGGTGGGTCGGCAGGCAGGAGAATTCGTTGCCCTGGCGCGGCGCCTGAAGAGGCGTGGGGGTCATGTCGACGCGCTGATCATCCAGATGGGCAACAACGGTCCCCTCTACGGCGAGGAAATGGACGAGCTGCGCAAGGCGACGTCCGAGGTTGGCGAGCTCTTCCTGATCACCGACCACGCTCCGGTCTCCTGGCAGGAAGAGTCCAACCACGCCCTCGAGGAAGCCGAAGCCACCTGGCCGCACACGACGCTGATCGACTGGGCCCCGGTGGCCGCCGCCCACGAAAGCCTCCTCTGGGACGGCATCCACCTGACCCCAGCCGGCGCCGGCGTCTACACCCGCCTGATCGCGCACGTCATCCATTCAGCTATCGAATGAGAGCTCGTGCATTCGCACACGCTCACGGATACAGCTCGAACTCGTGCTCGCCGACCCGGACGTCGTCACCGGGCTCGAAGCCGGCGGTGCGCAGGGCTGCAATGACCCCGATCTCGTTGAGCCGCTGCTCGAGGTAGGCCAGCGCCTCCTCGTTGGCGAGATCGTGTCGCTCGAAGAGCAGCTCGACGCCACGACCGGTGACGCGGAAAGCGCCGTCGTCCTCACGCTCGACCGAGTAGCCACCCTCCCCGACCGGCCGGTAGACGCGGTGCTCCGCCTCGAACTCGGCCGCCTCGGGCGACCGCGACTCGGCGCGGGCGGGCGCCGAGTCGGGTAGCGAGAGGAGGATCCGATCGCGCAGCTCGTCCAAGCCCTCGCCGGTCGCGGAGGACGCGGCGAGGACGGAGAAGCGCGATCGCCACTCCGCGAGCGCCCGCTCGACCTCCTGCGAAGGAAGCAGGTCGCTCTTCGAGAGCACGATCAGCTCGGGGAGGCAATCGAGGCCGGCTCCGTAGGAGGCAAGCTCACCGCGCACGGCTTTGTAGTTGGCGAGCGGATCGCCCTCCACCGGAGCCAGCTCGACCAGGTGGACGAGCATCGCGCAGCGCTCGACGTGGGCGAGGAACTCGTGGCCCAGCCCCGCTCCCTCGGCGGCACCTTCGATCAGGCCGGGGATGTCGGCGACGACGGCCTGTCGCTCGTCACTGTCGACCGTGCCCAGCACCGGTGAGGTGGTCGTGAACGGATAGTCGCCCACCTTCGAGTCCGCCCGGGTGAGGCGCCTCAGCAACGAGGACTTGCCCGCGTTGGGCAACCCGATCAACCCAACGTCAGCGAGCAACTTCAATCGCAGCTCGACCCAGCCCTCCTCCCCGCTGGTCCCCTTCTCCGCGAACCGCGGCGCCTGTCGCGTGGAGGTCGCGAAGCGTTTGTTCCCGTGCCCCCCGCGCCCACCGTGCGCAACCACCGCCCGCTGCCCCGCCTCGACCAGGTCTATTCGGCTCCCGTCCACGGCCTCAACCTGCGTTCCCGGCGGCACCAGCACCTCCCGGTCCCCCCCGCGCGCCCCATGTCGATTCGAACCTTCCCCATGCCTTCCCCGCTCCCCCCGAAAGTGCTTGCTCCCCTTCAATGCAGCCAGGTCCCGCTTCGAGGCATCGCAAAAGAGAACCACATCCCCCCCATGGCCTCCGTCACCTCCATCGGGGCCACCGCGGGGAACGTGTGCCTCGCGCCGAAAGCTCACGCACCCATTGCCGCCAGCTCCGCCTTCAACCCAGATCTTCGCCTTGTCGTACATCGGAAGCTTGAGAGTAGTGCGGGTCTGGACCGTGAAGGAGGGGCCGGGTGCCCCTTTCGCAAAAGCTCAGGGACCACGCCCCGAAGCGCCTATTCGACCTGCTGCGCAACGGCTTTTGAGGGAGGGGCACGCGGCCCCTCCGCCCGCGTCAGTCCTGCAGAACCGAGATCGTCCGGCCCTTGCGACCTGGCTTGAAATCGACCGTGCCGGCACGGGCCGCGAAGATCGTGTGGTCGCGGCCGATACCGGTGCCATCGCCGGGCCAGAAGCGGGTGCCGCGCTGGCGGACGATGATCTCGCCGCCGGTCACCTTCTCGCCCGCGAAAACCTTGACCCCGAGCATCTTGGGGTTGGATTCGCGACCGTTGCGGCTTGAGCCGAGTCCCTTCTTATGAGCCATCGTCAGAATCCTTTTTTGCAGCTGATTTTTTGGATGACGCGGGTTTGGCAGCCGCTTTTTTGGTTTTAGGAGCAGCTTTTTTCGCCGCCGGTTTTTTCTCTGCGGCTTTTTTAGCCGGAGCTTTTTTCGCCGCCGGTTTTTTCGCCGCCTCTTTTTTGGCGGCGGGCTTCTTCGCCGCGGCAGGTTTCTTCTCGGCCGGTTTTGCCGCCTTTGGAGCCGCCTCTTTCTTCTCGGCAGGCTCCTCCTTCTTCGGGGCCGCCGCTTTGCGCCCGCCCAGACTGATCTCGATCACCTCGAGCTTGGTCAGCTCGGAGCGGTGCCCGGCGCGGCGCCGATAGCCCTTCTTGGGCTTGTATTTGAAGACCTTGATCTTCGGCCCGCGGAGGTGCTCGGCGACCTTTGCCTCGACCTTGACCTTCTCCAGCTCCTTGGCCCCGGCGACCACCTCTTTGTCTCGGAAGAGGACTGGGCGCAGCGAGACTTTCTCGCCCTCCTTGGCGCTCAGCCGGTCGACCAGCAGCGAGGTGCCCTTCTCGACCCGGTACTGCTTGCCCCCGGTCTCTATGACTGCATACGTGTTCATTCGTCCTTGTTGCCCTGGCTTGAACGGGACCTGCCGCGACCGCCTCTGCGGCCGCGACGGCGATTGCGCGAGGGCGACGATTCTAGCTGGGAGCCGTTTTCGCCGCTGCCCGCGCCGTTGCCCTGGGCCTCGCCCTCCGGCAGCGAGGCCACCGCGGCGGCCCGCTCGACCCGCTCGATCCGCACCAGTTTGCGCTCACCGACGAAGCGCCCGCCGCCGGTGACGCTGACGATGTAGGAGTCGACGCGGGCGACGGCGTCGTCGGCGTTGTACATGTGCGGCTCGTCGATCGTCACCAGGACCTCCTCGCCGACTTTGAAAGGCAGGGCTCGCTCCTCGATCCCTTCGCGGCTGCCGGTCTCGACGACCTCGAAGGTGTCGATCGGCAGCGCGTCGCCGCCCTCGAAGTGGAACTGCTTGCCGGTCTCCTGCTCGAGCTCGGCGAGGCCGCTGTCGGGATCGATCAACTCGGCCGCGACCTTCGGGTGCACGCGGACCAGCAGTGCCTCTGCGTCTTTCGCCCCTGCAGCGATGTCGGGCAGCCGTCGCAAGACGTCGAGCGCCACGGTCTCGGCCGAGAGCACGACCCCTTCGCCCGTGCAGGTCGGGCAGGCCACGGTGAGGATCTCGCGCACCCCGTCGGTGACGTTCTGGCGCGTCATCTCGACCAGGCCCAGGGGTGAGACCTCGACCACGTAGCTCTTTGACTTGTCGGCGTCGAGCGCTTTGCGCAGCGTCTTCAGCACCTTGTCACGATTGCGCGCCCGCGCCATGTCGATGAAGTCGATGACGATGATGCCGCCGATGTCGCGCAGGCGCAGCTGGCGCACGACCTCCTCGGCGGCCTCGGTGTTGACCCGCGTGATCGTCTCCTCGAGGCCGCCCTTGCCGCGACCCGTGAAGGAGCCGCTGTTGACGTCGATCACGGTCAGCGCCTCGGCGTAGTCGATGACCAGGTAGCCGCCCGAGTTGAGGTCGACGCGCTTGCCCAGGGTCGACTCGATCTCCTCGTCGATGCCCCACTTCTCGAAGAGCGGCTTGCGGGACTCATACAGCTCAACCCCGCCGACCAGCTCCGGTGCGGTGCGCTGGAAGAAGTTGGTCACCCGCTCGAATTGCTTGGGTGAGTCGATCACCGCTTTTTCGAAGTCCGAGAGGAAGACGTCGCGCAGAACGCGCACCGGCAGGTCGGCCTCCTGGAAGACCAGATCCGGCGCCTCCACCGCGGCGCTGCGGCGCTCGAGCACGTCGTTGAGCTTGTGCAGGTAGCCGATCTCGCGGACGAAGTCGGGCTTCTTGGCGCCGTGCGCCGCGGTGCGGACGATCAGCCCGCCCTTGCCTTTGTAGGTGCGATCGACCATCTTGCGCAGACGGTCGCGCTCGGAGTCCGCCAGCCGGCGGCTGACGCCGACGCCGCTGCCCTGCGGCGCATAGACCAGATAGCGCCCGGCGATCGAGATGTTCATCGAGAGCCGTGCGCCCTTGCTCTTCAGCGGGTCCTTGACCACCTGCACGACGATCTCCTGCCCGGGCTTGATCAGCTCGTCGATGCGGCGGCCTTTGCCACGGCCGCGCTTGGGAACCTGTTCCCCGTTGGGCAGGACGATCTCGTCGACGTGCAGGAAGCCGTTGCGCTCGAGGCCGATGTCGACGAAGGCGGCCTCCATGCCGGGCAGGACGTTGTCGACCTTGCCCTTGTAGATGTTGCCGACGATCGAGCGTCGGCCGCGGCGCTCGATGTAGAGCTCCGCCACGTCGCGTTTGCCGCCTTTCGTCTTCGACTCGAGGACGGCGACGCGGGTCTCGCCGCGATCGGCGGAAACCAGGATTGTCTTCTTCATGTGATTTGACTCAGTTCAGGTAGTTACGCGTTCCCGGCGTCCATTCCATGGATCACCAGGCGAACCTGCCTTTCTGGCTGAGCCGCGCTTGCATGTGAATGCTCTGCAGAACCCCCACCGCGAGGAAGGTCGCCAGCACGGACGACCCGCCATAGCTCATCAGCGGCAGGGGGATCCCGGTGATCGGCATGATCCCCAGGTTCATCCCCACGTTGACGAAGACCTGGAAGAGGAGCATGCCGGCGATGCCGCCGGCGACCAAGGTCCCGTAGGAGTTCTTCGAAAGCGTCACAATCCGCAGCGCCCGCCAGAGCAGCAGGGCGTAGAGGGATAGGACCAACGCGGCGCCGACGAATCCGTAGCGCTCACCGATCACGGCGAAGATGAAGTCGGTGTGCCGCTCGGGGACGAAGTCGAGCCGCGTCTGGGTGGCCCGGTCGCCGCGTCCGGTCTTCTCCCCGGAGCCGATGGCGATCTTGGCCTGATTCTGCTGATAGCCCGCGTCGGCAGGGTCCGCGCTTGGATGCAGGAACGAGGTCAGCCTCTGCTCCTGGTATTCCTTGAGAACCGGCGTCCCAACTGCGGGCGCCACAACGAGGACCGCCGCCGTAATGGCGACGAGGGCTGCGCCGATCACCGCGAAGTGCGTCCAGCGGACGCCCCCCACGTACATCACGGCGAGGGTGATTGCCCCGAACACCAGGGAGGTGCCGAGGTCCGGCTGCAGGAACACGAGAGCAGCCGGTGCCAGGCCGAGGCAGAGGTAGCGCACCGTGCGCTGCCACTCGGAGCCTTTCCTGGCGCCATCGATGACGAAGCCGGCAAGGGCCAAGACGAGCAGCACCTTGCCCAGCTCCGATGGCTGGAAGCTGAAGAACGGAAGTTCGAAGGCGCGCCGCGAGCCGCGCGCGGCGAAGCCGAAGACGAAGACCAGCGAGACGCTGACGCAGAGGAAGGTGTAGATCCCGACCCGCAGCTCGCGGAAGCGCGAGTAGTCGACGCGCGTCAACAGGTACATGCCGATCAGGCCGAGAACGGCGTAGATCGCCTGCCTGTCGGCGTAGTAGTAGGGATCGCCGGGAACGTCGTGCAGGGTGGCCTGGGCCAGCGTGAAGACGCTGAAGGCCACCAGGGCGAGGGCCGAGAAGGCCAGGGTGCCGTCCATGTAGGGCAGGCCGAGACGCTCGGCGATGCCGGGATGGACGGCGAACGGCTCCGGGCGAGCGCGACGTGCACGGGTCGCGTACATCAGCCCGGGCTGCCCCCGTTGGGACCGGCGAGGCCGGACGAGTGTTTGTCGAAATAGGCTTCGAGAATGTGGAGCGCGACCGGCGCGGCTGATTCAGCGCCGAATCCTCCTTCCTCGATCGTAACGGCAGTGACGATTTTTGGGTTTGGATAGGGCGCCATCACGATGTACCAGGACTGGTCGGCATGGCCGATGTGCTGTGCGGTGCCGGTCTTGCCCGCCACCGGCACCGGGAAGTTGCCGAAGACTTCGTAGGAGGTGCCGCCGGCGTTCTGCGCCGCGTCATGGAGGCCTTCGAGGATCACCGAGCGCGTTTCCGGCACGATCTTCACGTGGCGCCTCGGGGGCGGCGTGAATTCCTTCAGCACCCGCCCGGCGGCATCGGTCACTTCCTTGCCGACGTGCGGCGTGACCACGGTGCCGCCGTTGGCGAGCGTCGCGTAGGCGACCGCCATCTGCAGCGGATTGGTCAGCAGGTCCCCCTGGCCGGTCGCCAGCTGGATGTTGTCGCCGGGTGACCAGGGCCTATTGGTGCCGCCTTCCCGGTAGAGCTGGTTGCGCCAATGCTGGCTGGGCAGCAGGCTGTTTTCGTAGACGGGCAGGTCGATTCCGGTGGGACGACCGATGCCGAACGCGTGAGCCCAGTGCTGCAGCTGGCCCGTGTCCCACATTTCGTCGCCGAGCGTGTAGAAGAAGACGTCGTCGGAGACTTCCAGCGCCGGCACCAGCGTCAGGCTGCCGTAGGAGGCGCCGCCGGCGTTCCTGAAGGGCTCGCCGCCGACCGTGAAGACGCCGCTGTCATAGATTGAGCGCGAGGGCGTGAGGATGCCGCTTTCCAGCGCCGCCGTCGCGGTTATGAGCTTGAAGGTCGAGCCGGTCGGATAGGTGCCTTCAGTGGCGCGATCGGTGAGCGGGGCCTGCGGGTTCCGATAGGTTTCGTCAACCTGCTTCTGGCTCAACGGCGGAGTGAGCTCAGCCGGGTCGAAGCTCGGGAACGAGCCCAGGCCGAGGATTTCGCCGCTGTGCACGTTCATCGTGATGAAGGCCCCCGGCAGGCCTTTTTCGGCCAAGCCGGCTTCGCCTGCCGCCTGCACGGGCCCGTCGAGCGTCAGCTTCAGGTTGTTGCCTGGGACCGGCGGCTTGGAGACCAGCTGCCCGTTGGGAGTCGGCTCGCCGAGCGCGTCGACCTGGATCCGCTTCAGGCCGGGTTGCCCGCGCAGGTAGCGGTCGTAGGTGTTCTCCACCCCTTCCTTGCCGATCTGATCTCCGGGTTGCAGGTCCCTGTAGCGCGATTCCTTCAGCTCTTCCGGGTCGATCTCCCCAACGGTGCCGAGCACATGGGCGGCCATGGTGCCATCGGGATAGGCGCGGACGAAGACGGGCTGGATCTCGACCCCGGGGAAGCGCTCCTGGTTTTCCTGCAGGTAGTAGACGAGGTAGTGGCCGACGTCCTGGCGCAAGGTGACCGGCACCGCCGGGGCGAGCTTCAGTTCTTCGTGCATCCTGCGCCGCAGATGACGGAGGTCGCTGTGGGTGAGCCGGGCAAGACGGGCGAGCTCAGCCCGGCGCATGGCCGGATCGGCCGGCAGCTTGCGCGGGTTGACCTGGAGGGAGAGGCTGGTGCGATTGGCGACCAGCACCTTGCCTTCGCGATCGAGGATTTTGCCGCGCGGCGGCGTCACCCGGTAGGAGCGAGTGCGGTTGTTCTTCGCTTCGGCCAGGTACTTTTCGCCGTCCAGGATCTGCAGCAGCCACAGTCGGAAAAACAGAACTCCGAAGAGAACAACGGCAAGGCCCCCGAAGAGGGCTATCCGCAGCGCCAGACGATTGTTCATCGCCGGTCCGCGCTCGTCGGAGCGGAGGTACATCTGCCTAGACCCCCAGCACGGTGGGCTGCCGCCGGCGCTTCACCCGCGGCTCCTCGACCAGGGCCGGACGCAGCGCCCGACGGACGCCGAGGTAGATCGGCCAACCGAGGAAGAAGGCATAGACGCTCTTCAGCAGCATGTCGCGGACGATCAGCGGGCTGACCGGTGCATCGATCCCCAGCAGCAGCTGGATCAGGGCAAAGCCTAGCTCGGCGACCAGGGTCAGCCCCATGCAGAGCAGCGCCGGCAGCAGCGAGCTTTGGATCTCGAAGCGCTCGCGGAAGAGCCCGGCCAGATAGCCGATGCTGAGCAGCACCAGAGATGAGATGCCGAGCGCCTCGACCAGCAGGCAGTCGACGAGGAAGCCGATCGAGAAGCCGGCGACAGCGCCGGTGAGGCTGCCGCCGAGCAGCGCCAGGCAGACGACGAGCGCCGGCAGGATGTCAGGGCTGACGTGAAACAGCTCCACCTGCGAGAAGAAGGAGAGCTGCAGGAGCACACCGAGCAGTCCGATCAGGGCGATGCGCAGGACGATGCGCGGCGTCAGGATCATCCGCGCCAGCCCCCGGTGAGCACCTGGACGAGGTCGAGGTTTCGGATGTCGGCGAAGGGGCGCAGCTCGACCTGTTCATTCGCCTCCTGTTCGACCACCGAGGCCTTGGTCACTTCCCCAATCGGGAGCCCCGGCGGGAAGTGCGAGGCGAGCCCCTGCGCGCGCCAGCCTGAGGTGACCACGGCCTGGGTGCCGTGGACGTTCTTGGTCGAGTCGAGGAAGTCGAGAATCAGGTGTTCGGGGTCGCCCACTTCGGGCCTGACCACTCCCTGGGCGCCGACCGGGACGACCTTGGCCGCGATCGCGCTGGCGTGGTCGGTGAGCAGCATCACCTGCGATGAGCCCGGCTCGGTGGCGGCGATGCGGCCGACCACCCCACCGGCGCTGATCACCGGATCGTCGACCCGCACGCCGTCATCGCTGCCGACGTCGATGTTCACGCTCGAGCGCCAGAGGGTCGGCGAGCGGGCGATCACCCGCCCGGTGACGGGCTTGTACGCCGTCACGGACAGGACCGGGCCCTGGTCGAGTTCGACCAGCTTGCGCAGCTGCGCGTTTTCCTGCAGCGCCTCCTGACCGGCGATGGCCTGGGCCCGGGCCTTGACCAGCTCGCTCCTCAGGCGGCTGTTTTCGCCCTTCGCGTCAAAGGTCTCATCGAACCAGTTGACCAGGTCGCGGGCCGGCTTCAGGGCGCGATCGGCGACGCCCTGAACGGGGCTGAAGATGGTGCTGACGGCGCGTTGCAGGCCGTCGGAGCCCTGACTGTAGGTGGCGGAGAGCAGGGCGAAGGAGCCGACGATCAGCAGGGCGAGAACCGCTCTACGGCGGCGTACTTGCTTTCGGTACACGGGTACGACCTAGGTTCGTAAGTTGCGATGAAGAGGAGCTAAGCAAAGTGCCGGGTTCCGGAGTTCTGCTTGCTGGCGCGGTGGATGGCCTCGAACTCCTCCAGGGAGAGCCCGGATCCCACCGCCACGCACGTTAGCGGTGACTCTGCCAGCTGACATGGCATCTGGCACTCATCGCGCAGCCGCTGTTGGAGTCCTTGCAAAAGGGCACCCCCGCCGGCGAGGGTGATGCCGCGGTCCATGATGTCGCCGGCGAGCTCGGGCGGCGTGCGATCGAGCGTGTCCTTGACCGCTTCGACGATGTGCCCGACCGGTTCTTCGAGCGCCTCGCGCACCTCGGTCGAGCCGAGCTCGATCGTCTTCGGCAGGCCGGAGACGAGGTCGCGGCCGCGGATCTCGGTCCGCACCTCCTCGGGCAGCGGCGAGGCCGAGCCGGCCTCGAGCTTCACTTCCTCGGCGGTCTGCGTGCCGATCGCCAGCTTGTACTCGTGTTTGCAGTGGTTGACGATCGCCTCGTCGAGCTCGTCGCC
>CAZQET010000386.1:0-14917 GCA_964591825.1 uncultured Conexibacteraceae bacterium | reverse complement strand
CTTCGGAGAACCGTCCGCTGACCCTCCACATCGCCACCCCGCAAGACGAAACGGGCAAGGTCACGCTCGACCTTTAGAGACCGGCGGAGAGCACTTCGGCGGCAGCCGGAGCGGCCACTTCGCCGCCGGCGGCTTCGGCTTCGACCAGCAGCACCCCGATCGCCAGCTTGGCGTTTTCGGCGGGCGCAAACGCAGCGAACCAGGCGTCCTTGCGCTGCTCGGGGTTTTCGGCGTTCTCTTCGCCCGGCTTGGGTCCCAGCTCGGCGGTGCCGGTCTTGCCCGCGACCTGCGCTTCGGGGATCGCCCCCGCGGTGCCGGTGCCTTCGGTGACCACGCCGATCATCAGCTCGGTCAGCTCGCCAGCGATCTTCTTCGACATCACGCGCACCGACTTCGTTTCCGGGCGCAGCTTCTCGTTGGCGACGATCGAGGTCGGTTCGCGCACGCCGCCGTTGCCGATTGCCTGCGCGACGCTGGCCATCTCCAGCGGCGTCGCCAGCACTTCGCCCTGGCCTATGGCGCTGACGCCGAGGTCGACGTCTTCGCCGATTTCGGTCGGGATCGTCGATTCCGCCGGTTCGACCTGGTCGAGGATGCGGTTGGCATAGAGGGCGGGCGGGGCGTTGAAGCCGAACCGTTCGGCGGTCGCGACCAGCTCGTCGTTGCCGATCTTGGGCCCGAGCGGGGCGAAGTCGGCGTTGCACGACTCGGCGAACGCCTGGCGGAAGGTGCCGCCGCAGAGCTCGCCGTTGGCGTTTTCGATGAAGCGCCCGCCGACGTTTGCCCCTCCGGCGATTTCGAATTCGTCGTCGAGCGAGACGATGCCCTTCTGCAGGGCGGCGGTCGTGGTGATCATCTTGAAGGTCGAGCCGGGGGGCTGGGGAGCCGAGAAAGCCTGACCGGCCAGCGCCCGCACGTCGCCGTTGCGGGCGTCGAGCACGGCGATGCCGCCGACCCGGCCGGCGAGCGCGGCGACCGCCGCTTCCTGCAGGCCCACGTCAATCGTCGTCTTCACCGCGGCTCCGGCCTGCGGCTTGGCTTCGGCCAGCGTGCGAGTACCGCCTTCGCCGTCGACAGCGAGCAGCTTGCCGCCCGGCCTGCCTGCCAGTCGCGCATTGAAGGCCCGCTCGAGCCCGGTTACCCCCACCGGGGTGCCTGCGGCGAAGCCCTGCCGCGCCAGCGCTTCCACGGCTTCTTCTTCGGCCGTGCCGACTTCGCCGGTGACGTCGATCGCCTCGCTGCCGATCGGGTGCGCCCGGGCTTCCGCCGGCCCCTCGGCGAGCGGCGTCCCGTCGGCGGCGAGGATCGGGGCGCGCGGCGCCAATTCCACGTCGCTTTCCAGACGCTCACCGGGTCGCAGTCCGGGGAAGGCGAGGCTTTCGTCCCAGGCAATGCCGCCTTCTGAGAACGGCAGCTCCAGATCGGCTTCTACCCTGCCGAAAGCCACCGTCCCCGCCGTCATCGGCACCGGCACGACCGTCGCCCCATCCCGCGATGACGAATCCCCCGGCGAGCCCGCTTCAAGCGAGCGCAACGTCGCCACATCTCGGGCATCGCGGTAGGCGCTGGCGAAGTCGCTCGGGTCGACCCGTCGCCTGGATGCCGGATTCAGCTCCCTGTACATCGCCCCGTATTCCCGGTTCTCCCAAGCCCTCACGAACCGTTCCGCCACTTCCACGTCCGGCGACCCTGGCGCACCGACAATGGCGCCGACCACGAAGGCGACCACGGCAATGACGCTTATCGGGAGGGCGCGAGTAAGGAGGCGACGCCGCCGCTCGGCCTCCGACGAGAGAGTACTCATTTGCATGAAAGGTATTGGAGGGGCCGGGTGCCCCTCCCGCTTGCTGGGTTTTTCGCCTTGCGCGCTGCCGCTCTCGCTGAGTGGTCTGTGCGAAAAACATGACGCCGCTGCGCGAGAGGAGCACCCGACCCCTCCTACCTGCTTCCATGGAGCTCGTGACCGTTCTGGACTGCGCGATCATTGCTTTCACCCTGGCGCTGGCGCTGTGGGGCTATCGGCAGGGACTGATCGTGGGGACGCTGACGCTGCTGGGGTTTGCGCTGGGCGCCTTTGTGGGCAGCAGGGTCGGGCCGCTGGTGCTCAATCAGGGTGCTGAGTCGCCGTACGCGCCGCTTTGCGCGGCGCTGGGGGCGCTCGTCACCGGGGCAGTCGTGGCGGTGACGCTCGAGAGCGTGGCGCTGAATCTGCGGGCGCGGTTGATCCAGGGAACCGGTTTCCTGCATCTGGCCGACGGCGCGGGCGGGGCGGCGCTGATCTCGGCGGTGGCGCTCGGCGTGGTCTGGGTCTTCGGCGCCGTGGCGCTGAACGCCCCTGGGACCGCGCAACTGCGGGTCGACGTGCAGCGCTCGCTGATCCTGCGCAGCCTCAACGAAGTGCTGCCACCGTCGGGGCCAATCCTCAACGCGCTCGACCGGGTCGACCCGGCGCCCTCGATCCTCGGCCCGCGCGCGCCCGTTGCCGCCCCCGACCCGGCGGTCGTCTCCGACCCCGACGTCGCCGCTGCCGGTGACTCCGTCGTGCGCGTTCTCGGTACCGCCTGCGGGCTCGGGGTCGAGGGTTCCGGCTGGGCGGTCGAACCGGGCCTCGTCGTCACCAACGCCCACGTCGTCGCCGGTGAGGACGACACCACCGTGACCACGCCGGGCGGCGCCTCGCTGCCGGCGACGCCGGTCCACTACGACCCCGAAAACGACCTCGCCCTGCTGCGGGTGGAAGCCGACCTGCCGTCCCTTCCGCTCGCGCCTGATCCGAGCTCTGGGACCCCTGGGGCGGTCCTCGGCTATCCGGAGAACGGCCCCTACGCGGTCGCGCCCGCCCGCCTCGGGGAGACCCGCGACACGGTCAGCGACGACTCCTACGGGCGCGGCCCGGTGCGCCGGTCGATCGCCTCCCTGCGCGGCACCGTGCGCAGCGGCAACTCCGGCGGACCCCTGGTCGACGACCGCGGTCGCGTCCTCGGCACCGTCTTCGCCGCCACGACCAACGGCCCCGCCGGCGGCTTCGCCGTCCCCAACGAGGTGGTCGCCGAAGCCCTCGAATCCCCCCAGGCCCCGGTAGCCACCGGCCCCTGCACCAGCTAACAACCCACCAAGCTCCAGCGACGCACCCCAACGTCACGTTGGGGAAGGGAAGGGGTCTCTCCCGCGCGGCGGCGTCATGTTTTTCGCACAGACCACGCAGCGAGAGCGGTGGCGCGCCAGGCGAAAAACCCAGCAAGCGGGAGAGGCCCCTTCCCTTCCCATCACTTACGTTCGGTAAGCTCGCCCTCGTGGAGGCCGGGTCCCCGACCCAAGATCAGGCCAGCAACGGCGCCGCCGGAGTCTGTCCGCACTTTCACGCGGCGATCGAGCTGATCGGCAAGCGCTGGACCGGCGCCATCCTCTGCGCGCTCACCGATGGTCCGCTGCGCTTCGGCGAGCTGGCGCGGGCGATTCCCGGGCTCTCCGACCGCCTGCTCTCGCAGCGGCTGCGCGAGCTCGAGGGAGAAGGTCTGGTCGAGCGGGAGGTCGAATCCGGGACGCCGGTTCACGTGTCCTACTCGCTGACCGAGAAGGGAGCCGGGCTCGAGCCGGCGATCGGCGAGCTGAAGCGGTGGGCGAGGCGCTGGAACCGGACCACGTAGCCACGGTCAGGGGTCCCGATCTTCCGGGACCCTTCGCCGTCGGCCGCTACGCGCGCAAGCTGCAGGAGGAGATGCGGCGGCGGGCGCGGGTGCTGCTGATCGGCGAGGTGACTGGAATCGGCCGCAGCAAGGTGCAGGCCTATTTCGAGCTGCGCGACGGCGAGGGGGCGGTGCCCTGCGCTATCTGGCTCGACGACCTCGAGAAGGCCGGGTTGCCCGAGGGCGCCCTGCGCGACGGCGCCGAAGTCGTGATCGCCGGCGGCCCGGACTACTACCCGGGCGGTGGCCTGGCGTCGCCGAGCTTCTCCTTCCGGGCGACGCACGTACGCCTGGCCGGCGAGGGAGACCTTCTGGCTCGGCTGGAGGCGCTGCGCAAGCAGCTTCGCGCCGAGGGGCTCTTCGAGCTGCAGAAGCAGCTCGCCCGGCCGCTGCTGCCGAAGACGATCGGCGTGGTGACGGCCGAGTCAGGCGCGGCCCGGCGCGACCTTCTCGCCGGCCTCGAGCGGCGCGGCTGGCGCGGCACGGTGGTCTGGGCTTTTGCCCCAGTTCAGGATCGCCACGCGGCGCCGGCGATCGCCGCGGCGATCCAGGGCCTGGCGGCGCAGCCGCGGGTCGAGGCGATCGTCATCACCCGCGGCGGTGGCAGCCTCGCCGACCTCTGGGCCTTCTGTGACGAGACGCTCTGCCGCACGGTGGCGTTGCTGCGCGTGCCGGTGATCAGCGCCGTGGGCCACGAGCGCGACTCGACCCTGATCGACGACGTCGCCGCCGTCGCCTGCTCGACCCCGACCCACGCGGCCGAGGCCGCTGTGCCGCTCGACTGCGACGCCGCCCGCGACGGCCTGCGGCGGGCGCTGGCGGTCCTGCGCCGGGTCGCCGGGGGCACGGTGCGCGCCCGCACGCCGCATCTCGTCGCCCTCGCGCGCGGGCCGGCCCGTGCCCTGCGCCGCGAGCGCCTCGCGCTCAACCAGAAGACGCGCGAGATGCGCGCCGCCTCAGAACGCGGCGTCGCCAAGCGCCTTGACTTCCAGCGCCGGGTGGCGGGAGTCGTCTTGGAGCGGGCACAACGCCGCGCCGCCGGTGCCGAAATGGAGCGTCGCCGTGCCGCCCTGCATCGCGCCGAGGTCGCTCTGCGCGCTCACGAGCCCGAGCGCACGCTGGAGCGTGGCTACGCCCTCGTCGAGGACGCGGCCGGCGAGCCCGTCACCGAGGCCGCCGCCGCTCGCGCCGCCCGCCACGTCAAACTGCGCTTTGCCGACGACACCGTCGAAGCAACGGTAAAAGGAACGCCGCCCGCGGCGGACGCGGACGTGAGTGCGCAAGATAGCCGGTGAACATGAGTGCGAGCGAACAAGAGCAGAGCACGCGGGCGGAATTTGGTTCTTACGAGAGTGCCGCCGAGCGCTTGGAGCAGATCATCGACCGGCTCGACTCCGGCCAGACTGGTCTGCGCGAGACGCTCGAGCTCTGCCGCGAGGGCCGCGACCTGGTCACCTATTGCACCGCCGAGCTCGACGCCGTCGGCGAGAGCCTCAAGGAGCTCCGGTTGGATGAGTTGGCAGCGAAGCTAGAGCCGGGGACTCCCTGACCGCGGTAAGTCTCTCGATTTCGGTCTCCAGCAGCCGTCGCCCAGCCTCGATTCGCGCTGTGTCCCACAGCGTGACGAACGGCTCCTCGGGGCGCTCGAGGAAGACGTAGGCGAGCTCCACCTCGCTCACCCCGCGGGCCCCGGCGACGGCGAGCGCGTAGATCGACTGCTGAACCTCATAGCCGCTGGCGAGATCGGCGGGCGAGGCGCCGTCGACGCGATCGGTCTTGTAGTCGACGATCAGCGGCGCCCGGCCCGGCTCCTCGACCAGCAGGTCGATCGAGCCGCGCAGGACGGTGTCGGCGACCTCGACCAGCAACGGCACCTCCGAGCGGCTGAGCGCCGCCTCGCGGACCCGCTCCCCGAAGAAGGGGGAGTCGAGCCAGGCGCGCAGCGGCTCGAGCAGGGCCGCCTCGTCGAGCTCCCCTTCGGCGCCGACCTCGGCCGAGCCGGCCACGCGGCTCACCAGCTCGGGCGGCGGCACTCGCCAGCCGCTGGCGCGGCTCCACTCGAGCAGGGCGTGGACGGCTCGCCCCCGGACCAAGCCGCCGTCGGTACCGGCCGCCGATCCGGCGCCCAGGGCCCGGTCGCTCTCGATCAGCCGTTCGCGCGAACCGTCGGCGTGAGCCGATATCGCGGTGTAGGACAGGTGGCGGTGGGCGGGCACGGCCGCGCGGCGCTCGACCAGCGGCGCGGGGCCCGTGCCCGGGTCGCGGTCTCCCGCGCCGGCCCGACGGATCGCCGTCAGCCGCTCCGCCTGCTCGGCCGAGGCGAGGTTGACCCTGACGGCGATCTCGGAGGGCTCGAAGCTGGCCTGCAGCCCGGGGCGAGGCTCGGGGCCGGAGATCGGGACGACCGAGTCGCGCTCGCGGTCGATCTCGAAGGCCTCTACGAGCCGCTCGACGACGGCTCGGCCGGTGGTCTGTTGGGACGGAGGGGACGGCTGCACGACGCCGCTCAGCAGCAGCCGCTCGCGGGCGCGGGTCATTGCCACGTGGAAGAGGCGCAGCTCCTCCTCGGCCTCGCGCCGCTGCGCCTCCTCGCTCAGCTCGCGCTGGGCGTAGAGGCTGACGGCGCGGGCGCCGAGCCGGCGTAGCTGCATCCCGACCCGCGGCGCCTCGGGCTCGTGGCCGAGGGTGAGCAGTGGCCCGCGCACCGGGGAGAGCAGGGGTCGCGAGAGGTGAGGGATCGCGACCACGTCGAACTCGAGCCCCTTGGCGCTGTGCACGGTCATGATCCGCACGCCGTCATGGCCCTCGACCGCGGTCGCCGCCTGGGCGTCGATGTCGGCGGCGGCGCGAGCGGCGAGGAACTCGAGCAGGCCGCGCAGGTCCGGTCCCTCGGCGGCCTCGAACTGGGCCGCGAGCCGCATCAGCTTGCGCACGTTGGCGAAGCGTGCCTTGCCGTTGGCCCGCATCAGCACAGCCAGGTCGTAGCCGGTCTCGGTGATGGCGGCGTCGATCAGCTCGGCGAGCGGCGCCGAGCCGGCGCGCCGCCGGAGTGCGGCGACCGTGGTCGCGAAACGGCGCAGCAGCTCGAGCTCGCTCGCCGGGATCTGGCCGAGCCGCTCGGCGTCGAGCCGCTCGCCCTCTCCCAGACCGGTGGCCTGCTCGACGGCGGGCCAGAGGTGCCTTCCCCGACCGGCGGCAGCGCGCAGCAGCCAGAGCGTGTCCGGCGTCGCCCCGCAGGCGGGCGAGGCGAGCGCTCCCAGCAGCGCCTGGTCGTCGAGTGGGTTGGCGATCGTCGCCAGCAGGGAGCAGACGTCGGCGACCTGCTGCTGGGACCAGTAGCCGCGCCCACCGACGACGTAGGGGCGCAGGCCGACCCGCTCCAGCGAATCCTCGTGGGCATCGAGGCGGGTGAAGGCGCGTAGCAGCACGACCATCGCGCTGGGCTCGACCCCCTGGTCGGCCAGCTCGCGCAGCCGGGCGGCGAGGAAGCGTGCCTCGGCCAGCTGGTTGCTCGGCGTGCGAGCGTCGGTCACGGGCTCCAGCTGGATTCCGCCGTCGTCCCACCCGTCGCGTCCGGTGAGCAGGATCTCGACCGCCGGGCCCTCGCCGGGCGGCCCCGGCTCGCGCGGGAGCGCCCCGACTCGCAGCGCTGCATAGGAGCCCAGCAGTCGCTCGCCGATCGCGTTGACGGCGCCGATCACCTCGGGCCGCGAGCGGAAGTTGCCGCTTAGCGGCAGCGCCTCGCCGTCCGGACTTGCCTCGACGGTCGCCCGCCGCTGGCGGAAGACGTCGAGGTCGGCGTGGCGAAAGCCGTAGATCGATTGCAGCTCGTCGCCGACCACCATCAACTGCGTGCGCGGCCCGCGCAGCGCCTCGATCAGGCGCAACTGCAGGCGGTTTGTGTCCTGGAACTCGTCGACGAGGAGGTGGCTGAAGCGGCCGCGGTAGTTGGCCCCCGCCTCGGTGCGCTCCAGCAGCTGCACGGCGAGCAGCTGCAGATCCTCGAAGTCGACGCCGCCGCGGCGGCGCTTGCGCTGGGCGAAGCGCGTCGAGAAGAGGCGCAGCAGCTCGTCGATGTGCCGGTAGGCAAGGCTGCCCTCACCTGCCTCGGCGACGCGGCTAGCCCCCGCCTCGATCGCCTCCTTGTAGGCCACCATCGGCTTCGCCCTGCTGGAGGTGCGCAGGGCGGCGATCTGATCGAGGCTCGGCGCCTCGGACCCCTCCAGCGCGGCCAGGGCCTGCTCGAGCTTCTCGTGGTTGGCGCTACCCGGCTTCACCTCCTCGAGCGCCTCGGCGGCAGCCGAGACGGCGGCGCGCAGGGCGCCGGGGACGTCAGGCTCGGGGGGGGGCGGCAGGCGCGGCTCGGGCTCGCCCCGGCTGCGCAGCTCCGCGTGCACGCCCAACACCGCGTCGCGCAGGCCGGCAATGTCGAAGGCGGCGGCGGTCCGCTCCCGCTCACGCCCGCCCTCCTCGAGGAAGGCTTCGAGCGCCTCCTGGAAGGCCTCGGTGGCCACCCGCTCGGCCTCGGGAGCGTCGAGGACACGGAAGCGAGGGTCGATGCCGACGGCGACCGGATGGGCCGAGAGCAGGCGGTTGCAGAAGCCGTGGATGGTCGTCACCCAGGCGCCCCCGAAGCGGGGTAGGAGCTCGCGGGCCCGCTCGGAGCTCAGCTCCACCCGGCGCTCGAGCTCGGCCCGAATCCGCTGGCGCAGCTCGGCCGCCGCCTTCTCGGTGAAGGTGAAGGCGAGGATCGCCTCCGGCTCGGCCCCGTCCTCGCAGACGAGGCGGCAGTAGCGGTCAACCATCACGCCGGTCTTGCCGGTTCCGGCCCCGGCCTCGACCATGACCTCGGCCGCGGTGGCCTCGATCGCGGCGCGCTGCTCGGCGGTTGGCCGTCGCTCGCCCAAAGCGCCCGCGGTGCTCACTGCTCGTCCGCCTCTTCCTCGGGCGCGGGCTCGACCGGCGCCCGATCGCGGCGGCAGATCGTGGCGAAGTCGCAGAACGGGGGGCAGACTCCGTGGCCGCGCAGGCCGGCGCGCGGGCCGGGGTCGCGCTCGATCGCGCCCGCTCGCATGCGCGTGACTATCGCCCCCGCCCGGCGGCGGGCGTCGGCGAGCAGCCCCTCGAGCTCCTCCGCGTCGACCCTGTCGGTGCGCGAGAGCCCGTAACCGGCGAGATCCGCGGCCGCCTCGTCCAGGACCAGGCCGCGCGGCCGGCGCTCGGAGGTCCCGCGCAGGGGGTGGTAGAGGCCGCCGACGATCTCCGTCTGCCAGAGGTCGGCGACGGCCAGCAGGTAGAGCTGCAGCTGCAGCTTCGCCTCCTCCTCGAGCTTCTCCCGCGCCGAGACCCTGCTCGAGAGCTTGTAGTCGATGACCAGCGCGCGCCCGTCGGCGGCGCGGTCAACGCGGTCGATCGCGCCGTGCAGCCGCCAGCCATCGATCTCCAGCGCTGGGGTTGCGGTCTCCTCGTCCTCGGAGAACTCGGCCTCCAGCAGCCAGGGCTCGAAGCCGCCGCTGTCGCGCCGGGCCTCCTCGGCGAGAAAGCGAGCGAGCAGACCGTCGATCCGGGCCAGCATCGCCCGCTCGATCGGGTGGCTGCCGAGCCCGAGGGCGGCGGCGATCTCGCCGATCAGCTCCGTGCCGCGCTGGCGCCAGGCCGGCAGCGAGCCCGGCCGCGGCAGCGGGTCGCCGCCGGGCCGCTCCTCGTAAAGCGCGCGGAGGGCTTCGTGGACGATGCCGCCCTGGACGATCGGGTCCGGCAGCGGGTCGAGCGGCTGGGGGGCGAGCTCGTGCGAGACGAACCAGCGGTAGGAGCAGACGTCGAAGCCCTCGAGCGTGGTGCCACCGTAGGCGTGCACGCTCTCGAGCGCGGTGATCACCGCGGGGTTGGAGAGCGGCCCGGGCGCGCGCGTCGCCCGCTCCGCGGTGCGGGCAACGACGAGGCGTGCCCCGAGCCGGGTCGAGGCGTCGCGGCCGGCGCCGGCGAGGGCGAGCAGCTCCTCCGCATCTGCGCCTCCGCCGCGGGCGGCAATCGCCCGGGCCAGCTCGTTCTCCGAGGGCGAGTCGGCGACGCGATGGACGACCGTGGCGAGGTCGCGCTCCCGCGGCTCGGCCCCTCCCGGCTCGAGCATCCGCTCGACGTCGTCGAGAAACGGCGAGCGCGCTTCGGCGGCGCCGTTCTCGTCGCTGTCGCGCCAGGAGAGGAAGAGCCGACGCCGCGGCAGGGCGAGGCAGGCGTGGAAGAGATAGCGCTCCTCCGCTTCGTCGTCGCGGCGCGGCTGCAGGCCGAGGGAGTCGCGCTGGCGCTCTGAGAGGAAGGGATCGAGGTGGCCTGCGCCGCGCGGGAACTCGCCGTCCTGCAGGGAGGCGACGAAGACGTTGTCGAAGCGCGCGGCGCGCACGCGGCGCGGGTCGGCGATCCGCACCCGATCGGCGACCGGCCCGCTCCAGGCCAGCACCGAGATGCCTGCGACGGCCTCGCCCAGCGACTCGGGCAGGGGGGAGAGGGCGTCGAGCTCGGCGCGCTCGCCGAGCGCCGTCGCGATCGCGCCCCCGGCCCGCGCCTCGAGCTCCGAGCCGGCGCGCGCCCCCATCGTCGCCGCGATCGCCCCGACCGCGCGGGCGAGCTCGGCGGGGTGGCTGGCGCCCGCGCGGATGCGGGCCACGGCTTCGGGCGCCTCACCGTGCCTCTCCTCCCAGAGTCGCAGCGCCGCCGCGGCGTCCTCGATTCGCCTCCTGCGCAGCCCGCGCTCGAACCAGTCGACCTGGGCGGGCGGGATGCCCGAGGGGCCGCGCATGAAGCGCAGCAGGTCGGCGGCGCGGCCGCTGCCCAGCACCGCATCGAGCAGGGCCAGAAGGGCGCCGCCGACCGCGGTGGTCGTGACCCGCGCCTCGGCCTCGAGCGCGGTCGGCACCCCGTAGGACTCGAGGACCGAGGCGATCAGCGGTCCCCGCCGCGAGGGATCGCGGGCGACGATCGCGATCTCCCCCGGCCCGCACCCGGCAGCGAGCAGGCGCGCGACCTCCAGCGCGATCGCCTCCGCCTCGCCGCGCTCGCCGGCGGCGCGCAGGAGGACGAGGCTCTCGTCGTGGGGCCTGCGCTGCGGCTCGAGCGCACCGAATTCGCGCTCGAGGTGGAAGAGCAGCGGCGAGTCGGTGTTGGCGGGATTCGCGGTGGTCCGCTCGACGGCCGCCGGCTCGAGCTCGATCAGCGCTTCGAGCGGCGATGCGGTGTGCGCCTCGAGCGCCGCGTGCCCGTCCTCGTGGGGCAGCGCCATCGTCACCTCGGCCGCCGCCGCGAGTCCCCGGATCAGGTCGAGCTGGTTCGGGGTCAGGTCGTCGAGCCCGTAGAGGAAGACGGGTCGCCGCCAGAATCCCGCGCCCTCGCCCAGCAGCGCGACCGCCTCGCGGGCGATGCCGTGCGAATCGACCATGCCGAGCCCGTCGCGCAGGCGGGCGTAGGCGCCGAACAGGGTCGCGATGTCGCCGAGATAGGCCGACCCCTCGAGCGTGCCCGCGGCCGCTTCCACGTCGGTGGGCTGCAGCCCCGCCGCCTGCAGCTCGTCGAGCAGCCGCTCGAGCGCGATCGGGAAGCCGGGCTGACTGGCCGAGCGGCGCAGGGGCCCGAGCCCGGGGCGGCACCCGCGCACCGCGGCGGCGACCGCGCCGAGGCGCTGGGCGGGGGTGAGCGTCGCCCCGGGTGGTGCGCCGGCGGCGCTCGCCACCGCGCCGAAGAGGCCGCCAAAGGTCATCACGCTCGCTCCCAGCACCGCCCCCTCCGAGCAGAGCTCCCGCTCGAAGGCGTAGACGTCGTCGAGGGTGGGGACGACGAGCACGGGATCGTGCTCCAGCGTTGCCAGCAGGGCAAGCCGGATTTGCCCCGCCCGTCCCGAGTTGGGCGGCCCCAGAATCAGCTTCAGCGCCACTCCTCCACCATATGCAGGGAACCGGCGCGTGCCCGACGCAAACTGCGGCGTCCCACCGCCGCTTTGCCGTCTACCGCCCTCTCTAGATTTCGCCTCCAGATGGCCCTCTGCTTCGTAGATCCAGCCGACGCGGTACGCGCCATCGCCGACTCGGTCGGCCGCGAGGCCCGTCGCCAACTGCTCGGCGAGGCCGTGCGCGCCTGGGTCGACGAGATTCCCGACGACGAGCTGGAGACCCACTACGCCAAGGCGCTCGCCGAGCTGGACGAGCACGACCTCTCGATGCTCGCCGCCTGGCACGGCTCGCTCGAGGTCGGCCATCCGGTCCCCAACCGCGACTTCCTCATGGGCGCCTTCGGCTCCCTCGGCGACAACCGCCGCGAGGCGCTGAAGCTGGCCGCCGGCTTTCGCGGCGAGGAGGCCGTCGACGCCGGCGTCACCGAGGAGGACGCCCTCGAGCTCGTCCTCGGCCTGCTCTCCCCGCCGCGCCAGATGGAGCTGGCCCTCGAGGCCGTCGAGCTCTACATCTGGGACCGCGCCGGCTCGGACAACTAGCGCGGCCTTCGGCTCTCACACTTTCCCCCGCTTCGTCGTTTCTTTGAGCATGGAGCGACGAGATCTCTCGTTCACATCGGCCGGCGACCTCTGCGAGGCGTGGTTCTACGCGCCGCAGCCGCAGGCTGCCGGCGGGCCGGTCCCAGTCGTGGTCATGGCCCACGGCCTCTCGGGGACCCGGCGGGACAGGCTCGGCCCCTTCGCCGAGCGTTTTGCGGCTGCGGGGTTCGCGGCCCTCGTCTTCGATCACCGTGGCTTTGGAGACAGCGGTGGAGAGCCCGACCTGTTCGATCCGCAGATGCAGCTCGATGACTGGCGGGCTGCGATCGACTTCACCCGCTCCCTGCCCGCCGTTGATCCGACGCGAATCGTCACCTTCGGCTCCTCGATGGGTGGCGGCAACGCGCTCGCCGCGGCGGCTCGCGACCCGAGCGTTGCCGCGGCGATCAGCCAGGTGCCCTTCCTCGACATGGTCACGCAGGCGCATCGCTCCTCCCCGCGGGTCGCCGCCCGCATGCTGGCTACCGCCCTGCGAGGCGGGCACCTACCCGCCGTCGGTCGGCCCGACGAGCCCGCCTTCATCAACGCGCCCGGAGGAGAGGAGGGATGGCACCGGGTTGTCGAGACCGGCGAGGACTCGCGCTGGCGCAACCGCGTCTCCTCACGCTGGCTGCTCGGCCGCCCCTACCGTCCTGTCCGCTACGCCAAGCGCCTGCACTGCCCCTGGCTCGTCTGCGTCGGCGAGTCCGATCGCGTCGCCAAGCCAGGCCCGGCGATCGCGGCCGCCCGTCGCGCGCCCAGGGGTGAGCTCCGCACCTACGCCGGCGTCGACCACTTCGACGTCTACGACGGCCCCGGGCACGAGGCGTTCGTGGCCGACCAGCTCGAGTTCCTGCGCCGCCACCTGCCCTAAGAACCTGTTGCTAAGCGAGCGCGGCGCGGATCTCGGCGATCGCCTGCTCGTTGTCCTGGAAGTGGACGGCCTGCAGGCCCGCCCTGCGGGCGCCTTCGACGTTGACGAGCACGTCATCGACGAAGAGGCAGGTCTCGGCCGGCTCGCCGAGACGCTCCAGGGTCAGCTCGTAGATGCGCGATTCGGGCTTGCGGCAGCCGACGAAGCCGGAGTCGACGACCATCTCGAAGATCTCGTCGACCGGCAGCATCGAGCGCCAGAGCGGCTCCCACTCGCGCACGTTGTTGGTCAGCATCGCCATCCGGTAGCCGGCCTCCTTCAGCTCCCGCATCAGGTCGATCATCTGCTGGTTGGGATCGAGTGCCTCGAAGTAGATCTCGCGGAAGCGGTGCATCTCGGGGCGGTGGCCGAGCAGCGGCTCGAGCGCGTCGGTGAGTCGGTCGAGGAAGGCCGCCTCGGTGATCTCGCCCCGCTCCATTTCGAACAGCGGGTTCTCGTCCCCGTTTGCCTCGGTCGCCGCCTGCATCGCGGTGCCCAGCGTTTCGGTGCTGATCCCTGTCTGGTCCTGGAAGGCCATGAAGGACTGGATCAGCGGCGTGGTCAGTACGCCGCCGAAGTCCGAGACGATCGTCCTGATCTCAGCCATCCGCCCGCACCACCTCGTAGTGGCCGAGCCCCTCGCGCCCCTCCAGCGCCCAGCGGAAGAAGGCGATCGTGCCGCGCAGGCCGGGGTGCTCGATCGCGCTGGCGCTGATCAGCGTGCCGGCGCCGCGCAGCGGCTGCCCGCCGTCCCCGTCGAGCCACAGCTCCAGGGTCGCGCGCCGCTGCACGCCGTCGGGGCCGTACTCGGTCGAGAGCAGCGCCTCCGACACCTCGACCGGCGCCCCGTCGGCGCCGCAGATCACCGCCGCCACGGACTCCTCGCCGTGGCCCGCCGTCCCTCCGGGGCGCACGGCGCTCAGGGCGAGCAGGCCGCCGTCGTCGAAGGCGACGCCGATCGACCGCCGCACGATCTGGCCAGTGGAGCTCATCGGACGGCGAAGACTATTGGCCGCCCCGGCAGGCGGCCTGGCTACCATGGGGCCCATGGCAGACAACGAGACAGCGACATTGACCGAGGACGACGTCCTCGAGGCGCTCGAGGAAGTGATCGACCCCGAGCTCGGGCTCGACTTCGTTTCCCTCGGCCTCGTCTACGACGTCGAGATCGAGAAGGACGAGGTCTTCGTCACCTTCACCCTCACCACACCGGCCTGCCCAATCGGCCCCCAGGTCTCCGAGCAGATGAGGGAGTTCGTCGGTGACCTCCCCGGCGTCTCCGCCGTCCACCCCAAGGTGGTCTTCGACCCCCCCTGGAGCCCGGAGATGATGACCGAGGACGCCAAGTTCGCGCTCGGCTTCTAGGGCGTCAGCGGCCGGTCATTCCCGTATTCGCCATCTATGAGATGGCGAATACGGGACGCGAGGATCGTCTGATCACACTCGGTTCGACTCAGCTCGGCAGCCGGGGGTCGTCGTCGACCTCTTCGGCTGTCGAGTCGTAGTCGTAGCCTCGGGTCGGTGACGTCCAGCCGCCGGGGGCTGGCCCGCCGGCGATCACGAAGCGACGGACCATGTAGCCGCGCAGGAGGTGGCGGACGATCGCCCGCGTGGGTGGGATCAGGAATATGGCGCCGAGGATGTCGGTGACGAAGCCGGGGGTGAGGAGAAGGGTGCCGCCGATCGCGATCAGCAGGCCGTCGGCGACCTCTCGGGCCGGGAAGCGGCGTTCGGCGATAGCCTTGTTGAAGCGCTGCCAGGCGCCGCGGCCCTGGTGGCGCAGCAGCAGCGAGCCGAGCA
>CAZQET010000385.1:0-8734 GCA_964591825.1 uncultured Conexibacteraceae bacterium | reverse complement strand
AGGAGAAAGCGAACTTCTACCTGCCCTCGATTCTCGGGCTGCCGGATCTGCCTCACGTCAGCTTCGACGATGCGGTCGCCGCCGGGGCGGCGCACTGGAAGCTGGCACCGATCGAGGCCTACGCAGCCGGCAGGTCGCTGGCCTGGGTCGACGACAACTTCGACGACAGCTGCTTCGAGTGGGCCGAACGCCGCGAGCACCCCACGCTCCTCGTCCCGACCGAGACCCACCTCGGCCTCGAGGAGGCTCATGTGGGTGCCCTCGAAGCCTGGGTTCGGGGTCTCTGAGGCGGGTACACTGGCCGCGTGGAGGGATTCTGGCCCATCTTCTTCCTGCTGGTCGTCCTGAAGATCCCAGTCATCGGCGCCCTCTGGCTGGTCTGGTGGGCCAGTCGCGAACCCGAGCCTGAAGAAGCCAACAAGGACTCGGACGAGGGCTTCAAACGCGATCGCCCGCTTCCGACTCGCCCGCGAGGCCCGCATCATGCGCCCAGCGGCGCCGGGGCCGTAAAGAGGAGGCACGGCGCCCCTCCCGCGCAGCGGCGTCACGTTTTTCGCACAGACCACTCAGCTAGAGACACCACGCGCCAGGCGAAAAACCCAGCCAGCGGGAGGGGCACCGTGCCTCCTCTTTACGCTCGCTGAGCCGCCTTTCGGCGCTCCCGCCGCAACTCGCGCAAATACGGCTGGAAGTCCACCTGAATCGTGTGCCGCTTGGACGCCACGTAGCGCCTCTTCATCTTCCTTTCCGCAACTGAGATCTCGCCCCGCATCTCACCTGGCGAGGGCAGCGTCCCGTGCCCGTCGAGCAGGTCGCCGACCCACTCCGCCTGCGCCTCCGCCAGCGGCATGATCGCCCCCAGCGGCTGGATGAAGCCGATGAAGTAGAGCCCCGGGTGCTCGACTGAAGCCACCCGCCGGTAGAGCGGCAGCCGGTTGTCCTCGGCCGAGATCAGCCCCTCCTCGAAGAAGGGGAGGGTGATCTTGTAGCCGGTGCAGTAGACGATCAGGTCGACCTCCTCCTCGCTGCCGCCGGCGAAGCGCACCGTGCGACCGCCGGCGAAGCGCTCGATGTTCGGCCTGACGTCGATATCGCCGTGACCGAGCCGCGAGAGCAGCTCGGCGGAGACGGTCGGATGTGCCTCGAGCAGCTTGTGGTCGGGCGCGGGCAGTCCGTAGGCAGTCATGTCGCCGGCGGTGAGGCCGAGCATCCGATTGAGGACGAAGCGCTGCACCGCGAGCGGCATCATCGTCAGCAACTTCGAAGCCGCCTCGTCGGTCGGCTTTCCATTGAGGTACTTGGGCATCACGTAGGCACCGCGGCGCATCGCCAGGAAGGTTCGGTCGGCGATGCGCGATGCCTCGACCGCGATGTCGGTCGCCGAGTTTCCGATGCCGAGCACCAGAACCCGCTTGCCCTCCAGGACGTCCGGCTCCCTGTAGTGGTGGACGTGGATCTGCTCGCCCTCGAAGTCCTCTTTGCCTGGGAAGGGCGGCTCCGGCCAGCGTGGGTCCCAGTGGTGCCCGTTGGCGACGAGCACGGCCCGGTAACGCTGCGTCTCGCGGTTGCCGTCGCGGTCCTCGACCGTGACCTCCCACTCGCCGTCCGCGGGGACGACGCTCTTCACCTCGGTCCGGAAGCGGATCTTCTCGCGCAGGGCGAAGTGATCGACGTAGTCGTCGAAGTAACGGGCGATCTGGAAGTGGTTGGGGTAGTCGGGGTAGTCGTCGGGCATCGGGTAGGTCCGATAGGCCATCAGCCCGCGCGACGTATTGATGTGCAGCGACCGGTAGGCGGAGGAGAGCCCGTTGTCGTTTTCATAGCGCCAATTCCCACCCACCTCCGACCCCTTCTCGAAGCAGTCGAACGGAATCCCGCGAGCGGCCAAGACCTGGCACGAAGCTATCCCGGACGAACCGGCTCCGATCACGCAAACCCTGGGACTGGCCACCTGGCCAATCTATCGAGAGGGGTGAGGAAGACCACCCCTTGGGTCCGTAGTCGCGAGCGGCGATCGGGCCGAAGCTGGGTGCATCGGATCAACAACCCAACGAAAGGAACCTCCGATGACCAGCAAGACACACAAGACCCGCTCGTTCCGCCCCAGCCCCGCCCTCGTGATCGCCTGCGTCGCCCTTTTCGCGGCCCTGACCGGCAGCGCCCTCGCCGCCGGCCTCGCCAAGAACTCGGTGCGCTCGCCGCAGATCGTCGACGGCACGATCCGCACCGTGGACCTGCGCGACAACTCGGTCGCCGCCGGCAAGATCGCCCCCAACGCGGTCGACTCGACGGAGATCGCCGAAAACGGCGTCGAATCCTCCGACGTCGCGCCGGACAGCCTCACTGCCCAGGACCTGGCGCCCGACTCGGTCACCTCCTCCGAGGTAGCCGATCAGTCGCTCACCGCCAACGACCTCGGCCCCAACTCGGTCGGCTCGAGCGAGCTGCAGGCCGGCTCAGTCCGCGCCTCCGAGCTCGGTCCGATCATCCAGGTGAGCAACAGCACTGCGATCAGCGCCAACTCGTTCAACAGCGTCTCCGTCCAGTGCCCGGAAGGCACGACCGTGATCAGCGGCGGCGCCCAGCCTCAGAACTTCGGAGTCGAGATGACCTCCTCGCTCCGCAGCGGCAACGGCTGGCTCTACCAGGCAAAGAACAACAACGGCTCGGCCTCCACCCTGACCGTCTTCGCCTACTGCCTAACCGGCGGTTCCAGCAACTAACCAACCACCCCGTTCCGGTGCGACCTTTGAACCCCACAGGTCCATAAGTCGCACCGGAAGCGGCATGGCGGAGACAAAGCGGCCCGGGCGAGAGCCCGGGCCGCTTCGCGTTACCGAAGCTCGACCGAAACGGTGCTTGCCGCAGGGTCAACTCGACGTCGGAAGAGGGGCCGGGGTGCCCCTCCTGCGCAGCGGCGTCCTGCTTTTCGCACAGACCACTCACCGAGAGCGGCAGCGCGTCCGGCGAAAAACCCAGCAAGCGGGAGGGGCACCCGACCCCTCCCACCAACTAGGACTGCCCCGGCGAGGACTCCTCTGAGGTCTGCTCGATCTCCTGCGCCAGCTCCTCGAGCTCCTCCGCGAACGAGGGCCCGAAGCTCTCCACGGCCTCGCCGTCGTCGAGCCCGAGCTCGGCGGCCAGCTCCTCCTCGTCGAGCAGGCCTTCTTCGCTGGGAGCCTCGATCGGCACGGCGGGCTCGACCGCCAGCGTGCGGTAGTGCTTGAGACCGGTCGCCGCCGGGATCAGCTTGCCGATGATCACGTTCTCCTTGAGGCCGACCAGTTTGTCGCGCTTGCCCTCCAGAGCGGCGTCGGTCAGCACCTTGGTCGTCTCCTGGAAGGAGGCGGCGGAGAGGAAGGACTCGGTGGCCAGCGATGCCTTGGTGATCCCGAGGATGACCTCCTCGGCCTTGGCCGGCGTGCCGCCTTCGTCCTTCGTCTTCTTGTTGAGCCGCTTGAGCGCGCCGCGGTCTTCGAGCTGGCCCGGCAGCAGGCTGGTCGAGCCCTTGGACTCGATCCGTACCTTCTTCAGCATCTGTCGCGCGATCAGCTCGATGTGCTTGTCGTTGATGTCGACGCCCTGAGCGCGGTAGACCTTCTGCACCTCGGCCACCAGGTAGAGCTCGGTGTCGGTGCGACCGCGGATCGCCAGCAGGTCTGCCGGGTAGAGCGAGCCCTCGTTGAGCTGCTCGCCAACCTCCACCTTGTCGCCGTCGGCGACGTGCAGGCGGGTGCGGGGCGGGAAGCTGTAGGCGTGCTCCTCGCCGCTCGACTCGGTGACGATCACTTTCAGTGCTTTGTCGGTTTCCTCGACGGACACCTTGCCGGCGGCCTCGGCCATCTGCGCCAGACCCTTCGGTTTGCGCGCCTCGAAGAGCTCGACGATGCGCGGCAGGCCCTGGGTGATGTCCTGGCCGGCGACACCGCCGGTGTGGAACGTGCGCATGGTCAGCTGCGTGCCCGGCTCGCCGATCGACTGGGCGGCGATGATGCCGACCGCGTCGCCGATGTCGACCGTCGAGCCCGTCGCCGGCGAGATGCCGTAGCAGGCGCGGCACACGCCGGACTCGGCGTCGCACTTGAGCGCTGAGCGGACCGGGACCTTGACCTCTTCGTCGGCGAAGGCCTCGGCGATCGCCTCGACGTCGGCCATCGTGATCTCCTGGTTGCGCTTGAGCAGCTCGCGACCGCGCTTCGTCTCGAATTTCTTCGCGGCGAGGCGACCGATCAGGTTGTCGTTGAGCGAGTTGTCGTCCTTGCGGAGCGCCATCTCGATGTGGTCTTTGGTTTTGCAGTCCTCTTCGCGAACGATCACGTCCTGAGCCACGTCGACCAGACGACGGGTCAGGTAGCCCGAGTCGGCGGTGCGCAGCGCCGTATCGGCGAGGCCCTTTCGGGCACCGTGCGTGGAGATGAAGTACTCCAGGACGGAGAGGCCCTCCATGAAGTTGGCCTTGATCGGGCGCTCGATGATTTCGCCCTTCGGATTGGCCATCAGGCCGCGCATCCCGGCCAGCTGGCGGATCTGCTTGAAGGAGCCGCGAGCCCCCGAGTTGGCCATCATGAAAATCGGGTTCAGCTCGTCGAGGTTGTCCTCCATCGCTTTCGCGACCTCGTCGGTGGCGTTGTTCCAGTGCGACGTGACCGCCTCGTGGCGCTCCTCGGCAGTGATGTAGCCGTCGTCGTACTGGGACTGGATCTCAGCCGTCTGCTTCTCGTAGCGCTCAAGGATCTGCTCCTTGTCGGGCGGCGAGACGACGTTGTTCTTGGAGACCGTGATGCCGGCCTGGCTCGCGTAGTGGAAGCCGAGGTCCTTGAAGGCGTCGAGCACCCGCGAGACGGCCGGGGCGCCGTAGGCCTCGACCAGGTCGGAGACCATCTGGTTGACGTCCTTCTTCTTCATCGGATGGTTGACGAACTCGAACTGGTCGGCGTCGAAGTCCTCGCCGAGCGCGTCCGCCAGGGCCCGCTCGATCTTCTCGTTGAAGATGATCCGCCCCACCGTGGTGAGGAAGTGCTCGTGCCCGGCCCGCCGGTACTCCGCCTGATCGTGCAGCTTGCAGCCGCCGTTCTCGTAGACGAGCTCGGCCTCCTGCGCGGAGCGGAAGACCTTCGGAGCGTTGCCGCCCCGCTTCGCTCCCTTGCCGGACTTGAGCTCGTCGTCGATCTTGGCCAGCTTCTCGGCGTCGGGGCCGTAGGTGTGGTAGTAGATCCCCAGCACCATGTCCTGCGTCGGCGTCGCCAGCGGCGCGCCGTGGGCCGGCGAGAGGATGTTGTTGGCCGAGAGCATCAGGATCCTCGCCTCGGCCTGGGCCTCGGCGGAGAGCGGCACGTGCACGGCCATCTGGTCGCCGTCGAAGTCGGCGTTGAAGGCGTGGCAGACCAGCGGGTGGACCTGGATCGCCTTGCCCTCGACCAGCACCGGCTCGAAGGCCTGGATGCCGAGGCGGTGAAGGGTCGGCGCGCGGTTGAGCAGCACCGGGTGCTCGTGGATGACCTCCTCGAGCACGTCCCAGACCTCGGGAATCATCGACTCGACCATCTTCTTGGCGGCCTTGATGTTCTGCACCGCCTTGCGCTCGACCAGCTGAGCCATGATGAACGGCTTGAAAAGCTCCAGGGCCATGAGCTTGGGCAGGCCGCACTGGTGCAGCTGCAGGCTCGGGCCGGAGACGATCACCGAACGGCCGGAGTAGTCGACGCGCTTGCCGAGCAGGTTCTGGCGGAAGCGGCCCTGCTTGCCCTTGAGCATGTCCGAGAGCGACTTCAGCGGCCGGTTGCCGGGACCAGTCACCGGACGCCCACGGCGGCCGTTGTCAAACAGCGCGTCGACGGCCTCCTGCAGCATGCGCTTCTCGTTGTTGACGATGATCTCCGGCGCGCCGAGGTCGAGCAGGCGCTTGAGCCGGTTGTTGCGGTTGATCACCCGGCGGTAGAGGTCGTTGAGGTCCGAGGTCGCGAAGCGGCCGCCGTCGAGCTGCACCATCGGGCGCAGCTCCGGCGGGATCACCGGCACGCAATCGAGGATCATCCAGTCCGGCTTGTTCTCGGAGTTCAGGAAGGCGGAGGCAACCTTCAGCCGCTTCACCGCGCGGGCCTGTTTCTGGCCCTTGGAGCTGTTGATCACCTGCTCCAGCTCCTCGCATTCGGCCCCGAGGTCGACCTGTTCGAGCAGGTCGCGCACGGCTTCGGCGCCCATGCTGCCGCGGAAGTACTCACCCCAGCCGAAGGGGGAACCGAAGCGGTCCTTGAGCTCGCGGAAGACGGTCTCGTCGTTGATCACGTCCTTCGGCTTCATCTCGGTGAAGATCTTCCAGACCTCACCCATGCGCTCGATCGCCTCGTCGATGTAGGCCTCAGTGTCGGAGATCTCGGCCTCGAAGGTCTTGCGCAGCTCTTTGATCATCTTGGTTCGCTCGTCGTCTTTCAGCTTGCGCAGCTGCGCGGCCGTCAGCTTCAGCGAGTCGGCCCAGATGTGATCGTCGTCGTCGAACTTGGCCTGGGTGCCGTCCTCGAGGTACTGGACGCGGCGTTCCAGGGACTCGTTCAGCTCCTGAGTCCTTTTCTGCCTTTCCGCCTCATAGGAGTCGGTGACCTTCTTGACCTCTTTCTCGAGCTCGCCGAGATCCTTGTCGCGGGCCTCGACGTCGACCCAGGTGATCATCGAGGCGGCGAAGTAGAGGACCTTCTCCAGCTCCTTGGGAGCCATGTCGATCAGGTAGCCGATGCGGCTCGGCACGCCCTTGAAGAACCAGATGTGGGAGACCGGGGCGGCCAGGTCGACGTGGCCCATGCGCTCGCGGCGCACCTTGGAGCGGGTCACCTCGACGCCGCAGCGCTCGCAGACGATGCCCTTGTAGCGGACGCGCTTGTACTTGCCGCAGTAGCACTCCCAGTCCTTGGTCGGGCCGAAGATGCGCTCGCAGAAGAGCCCGTCTTTCTCGGGCTTCAGCGTGCGGTAGTTGATCGTCTCGGGCTTGGTGACCTCGCCCCAGCTCCAGGAACGGATCTTCTTCGACGACGCGAGGCCGATCTCGATCGCGTCGAAGTTGTTGATGTCGATCATCAGTCCTCCACCTTGGCCTCTTCGGCCTCTGTCTCAGTCTCTGACTCAGCCCCGTCGGTGCCGCCCTCGCCCTCTGCGACGGTCTGCTCCTCCTGCTCGTCCGCGGCCGCGCCCGCGCCGTTGCCCTCGGCGCGGACTCCGGTCAGGTCCATGCCGAGCTCCTCGGCGGCCTTGAGCAGATCGTCGTCCTCCTCGGCGATCTCGACGTCGCCGCCTTCGGAGACGACGTTGGCGTCGAGCGAGAGGCTCTGGATCTCCTTCAACAGCACTTTGAAGGACTCCGGAATCGAGGGCTCGGGGATGTTCTCGCCCTTGACGATCGCCTCGTAGGCCTTGACCCGCCCGACCGTGTCGTCGGACTTGACCGTGAGCATCTCCTGCAGCGTGTAGGCAGCGCCGTAGGCCTCCAGGGCCCAGACCTCCATCTCACCGAAGCGCTGACCGCCGAACTGCGCCTTGCCGCCCAGCGGCTGCTGGGTGACAAGCGAGTAGGGGCCGGTCGAGCGGGCGTGGATCTTGTCGTCGACCAGGTGCAGGAGCTTGAGGATGTACATGTAGCCGACCGTGACCTTGCCCTCGTAGGGCTCTCCCGTGCGGCCGTTGTAGAGCTGGGCGGAACCCGCGGCGCGGGCGCCGGGGCGCTCGCTCTTGTCGACGCCGAGCTCGACGCCCCTCTCGGAGTTTTCGTCCTCCCACTTGACCAGGGCCTCATCGACGTCCTCGACGCTGGCGCCGTCGAAGACCGGCGTGGCCACGTAGACGCGGCCGTCGCCCTGCTCGGAATGGGCCTGCTTGTAGGCCTCGGAGCCGTCGTCGTACCAGCCGTTGGCGGCGACCCAGCCGAGGTGCGTCTCGAGGATCTGGCCGATGTTCATCCGGCTCGGCACGCCGAGCGGGTTGAGGATCACGTCGACGGGGGTGCCGTCGGCGAGGTGGGGCATGTCCTCCTCGGGCACGATCTTCGAGATCACACCCTTGTTCCCGTGGCGGCCGGCGAGCTTGTCGCCCTCGGCGATCTTGCGCTTCGTGGCCACGTAGACGCGAACCAGGTCGTTGACGCCGGCGGGCAGGTCGTCGCCGTCGTCGCGGCTGAAGGTGAGCACGTCGATGACGACGCCACCCTCGCCGTGCGGCACTTTGAGCGAGGTGTCGCGGACCTCGCGCGCCTTCTCCTTGAAGATTGCGCGAATCAGCTTCTCCTCGGCGGTCAGCTCGGTCTCGCCCTTCGGCGTCACCTTGCCGACCAGCAGGTCGCCCGACTGGACCTCGGCGCCGACGCGGACGATGCCGCGCTCGTCGAGGTTGCGCAGGCTCTCCTCGGAGCGGTTGGGGATGTCGCGGGTGATCTCCTCGTCACCGAGCTTGGTCGTGCGGGCGTCGATCTCGTACTCCTCGATGTGGATCGAGGTGAGCTCGTCGTCCTTGACCAGGCGCTCGGAGAGGATGATCGCGTCCTCGAAGTTGTAGCCCTCCCAGGACATGAAGGCGACCAGGCAGTTCTTGCCCAGGGCGATCTCGCCACCGCCGGTCGAGGAGCCGTCGGCGAGCACGTCGCCCTTCTTCACCTTCTGGCCGGTGTCGACGATCGGCCGCTGGTGGATCAGCGTGCCCTGATTGGAGCGCATGAACTTGTGCAGCGGGTACTCGAGCTTCTTGCTGCCGCTGG
>CAZQET010000384.1:0-13768 GCA_964591825.1 uncultured Conexibacteraceae bacterium | reverse complement strand
TAACCGGGTTAGTCTGCGATGGCATGGAGGCGTGGCTGAATCCGTTGTATGACGCCGAGGGGATTCGGGCTGTCGATGCCTGGGCGATCGAGGAGCAGGGCATTCCGGGGGAGCAGTTGATGGAGGCTGCCGGGGGCGCGCTTGCCGAGGTCGTTGCCGGGCTGTCGCCGCAGGGGGCGGTGCGGATTGTCTGTGGGAAGGGGAACAACGGGGGGGATGGGCTCGTTGCGGCTCGGCGGTTGCGTGAGATGGGCTTTGGGGTGGATGTGCTGGAGCTGGCGGAGGGGGTGCCCGAGGACCTCGATGGTTGGTTGGAGGGCTCGGGGGCGGTCGTGGACGCGATCTTCGGGACCGGTTTCGAAGGGGCGCCGCGGCACCCCGCGGACGCGGCGATCGAGGGGATCAATCGGTGTGGGGCGCCGGTGGTGGCTTGCGACATTGCCTCGGGCGTCGATGCGTCGAGTGGGGAGATCGCCGGGGCGGCCGTCGAGGCCGACCTCACGGTCAGCTTCCACGCTGCCAAGATCGGGCACCGCGTGGCGCCCGGGAAGTGGCGCACGGGCGAGCTGCGCGTGGTTCCGATCGGGATTCCAGGCGGGGCGCCGGTCGAGGCGTCGGCCGGCGAGATCGGTCGCGGGGTGCTCGCCCTGGCACCCGCCAGGGGGCCGCGCTCGACCAAGTTCAGCTCTGGCCAGGTGGCGATCGCCGGTGGGTCGCGCGGCCTCACTGGGGCGGTGCGGATGTCGTCGCTGGCGGCGATCCGCGCCGGCGCCGGCTACGCCACGGTCGCCGTCCCGGCGGATCTCGAGGCGATCTTCGAGGCGGGGCAGCCCGAGGTCATGTCGGTCGGTTGCCCGGGGGGCGATGGCTGCCTGGCGCCGGGCTCGCTGAAGGCCGTGCTGCGGACCTTCGAGCGAGCCGCGGCGGGCGTGCTCGGTCCCGGCATGGGGAGGGACCCGGGAACCGTCGAGCTCGCTCGCGACGCCGCCGCGGGGATCGAGGCCCCGCTCGTGGTCGATGCCGACGGGCTCAACGCCTTCGCCGGCGAGCTCGGGCGCTTCGCCGAGCGGCGAGCGGCGACGGTCCTCACCCCGCACGCCGGCGAGCTCGGGCGGCTGCTCGGCCGCTCTTCAGAGCGGATCGGCGCGGCGCGGCTCGCTGCGGCTCGCGAGGCGGCGGGCGCGGCCGCCGCCGTGGTCGTCCTCAAGGGCGACGACACGATCGTCACCGACGGCGAGCGAGTCGCGGTCAACACGCTCTCGGCGCCGGCCCTGGCGACCGCCGGCACCGGCGACGTGCTCTCGGGGATCGCGGCGGCGATGCTCGCCCGCGGACTCGAGCCCTTCGCTGCGGCCTGCGCGGCGGTGCTCGCCCATGCGCGCGCCGGCCGCGAGGCGGCGCGCCGGCTCGGCGCCGCCGAGTCGGTGATCGCCAGCGACGTGATCGACTCGATCCACGTTGGCATCGCCCCGGAATCGTCGGTCGAATAACCTCGCGCGGACGCACGATGAAGACCGCCGCGGAAATCATGGACGCCGACGTGCCGACCGTCTCGCCGGACGCCGACGCGCGCGCCGCGATCGAGCTGCTGGCGAAGACCGAGGTCGGCGCGATCCCGGTCACCGACGAGCACCGTCAGGTAGTCGGGATCGTCAGCGAGTCGGACCTCGTCCTCGGCGACGAGGAAGCGGACCTGCACCTGCCGCACTACCTCAACATCATGGGCGGGATCGTCTTCGTCGGCTCGATGAAGGGGTTCGAGAAGCGCCTCGACAAGGCGTTCGCGACCAAGGTCTCGGAGCTGATGACGGCCGACCCGATCGTCGTCCGCGCCAGCGACGACGCCGAGGTCGTTGCCCGCACGATCGCCGAGAAGCATCACAACCACCTGCCCGTCGTTGATGACGAGGGCCGCCTCGCCGGTCTGGTCACCCGCGCCGACGCGCTGGCCGCGCTCGTCGCCGAGCACTAGGCCGATGGAGCGGGCGCTCGCCCGGATCGACCTCGGCGCCGTCGAGCGCAACTGCTCGCGGCTGCGGTCCGAGCTGCGCGGTGGGGCCGAGCTCTGCGCGGTGGTCAAGGCCGACGGCTACGGCCACGGAGCGGCGGCCTGTGCCGGGGCGGCGCTCGACGGCGGCGCGACCCGGCTCGCGGTCGCCACCGGCGCCGAGGCAAGCGAGGTCGGGCCCCGCTTCCCCGGCGTCCCGCTGCTGACGATGGGCGCGCTGACGCCGGCCGATCTCGACGCGGCCCTGGCGGCCGGCGCGGAGGTGGCCCTCTGGCGCGAGGGGTTTCGCGGCCTGATCGCCGAGCGCGCGGCGGCGCTGGGCAGGCCGGCGCGCGTCCACGTCAAGCTCGACAGTGGCATGGGGCGGCTCGGCGATCCGGACCCGGCCGTGGTTCTGGAACTGGCCCGGGCCTGCGCCGCCGATCCGCATCTCGAGCTGGCCGGAGTCTGGACCCACTTCGCCACCGCCGACGAACCGGACTCGGCCTTCTTCGGCGAGCAGCTCGAGCGATTCTCGGGTCTCGCCGCCGCCGTCAAGTCGGAGTTCCCCGATGCGATCGCGCACGCGGCCAACAGCGCAGCCGTCTTCCGCGAGCCAGCCGCCCACTTCGACATGGCGCGCTGCGGAATCGCCGTCTACGGCCTCGATCCCTTCCAGGGCGACCCCGCCGAGCGAGGCCTGCGCCCGGTGCTCTCGCTGCACTCCTACGTCGCCGACGTCAAGCGCTTTCCGGCCGGCGCCGGCGCCGGCTACGGACGGACCTGGCGGGCGCCGGTCGACACCTGGGTGGGAGTGTTGCCGCTCGGCTACGGCGACGGCGTGCGGCGCGGTCTCTCCAACAACGCCGAGGTGCTGGTGGGGGGGAGGCGGTACCCGCTGGTCGGCACCGTCTCGATGGACAACGTGACGATCGACCTGGGGCCCGATACCAACGTCGAGCCCGGCGAGGAGGCGATCCTGATCGGCAGTCAGGGCGAGGAGGCGATCCGTGCGGAGGAGCTTGCTCGCAGGCTGGGCACGATCAACTACGAGGTCACCTGCGGGATCTCCGCCCGCGTTCCGCGGGAACCAGAATGAGTGCGGTCTCCGAGCGCCTTGAGGCGGCGCCACTCGTCGCTCTGGTGCGGCGGGCGAGCAGCGGTGGCGAGGGGGTCTGGATCGCGGGCGGCGCCGTGCGGGACGCCGCGCTCGGGCGCTCGGTCGTCGACGTCGACCTCGCGGTGGCGGGCGATCCGGCTCCGCTGGCGACGGCGGTGGCGCGCGAGGGCGGCGGCCACTCCTTCGAGCTCTCGTCCGAGTTCGCCACCTGGCGCGCGGTCGCCGCCGACCACTCCTGGCAGGTCGACGTCACCGCGCTGCGCGGCGAGACGATCGAGGCCGACCTCGGCGAGCGCGACTTCACGATCGGCGCCGTCGCCGTGCCGCTCGGCGGCGGCGAGCCGCTCGACCCCTTTGGCGGCCTTGCCGATCTCGAGCGCCGCCGCTTGCGCGTGGTGAGCGAGCGCAGCTTCGCTGCCGACCCGCTGCGGCTGCTGCGCGCCGCCCGCTTCGCCGCTGGCCTGGCGCTGGAGATCGAGCCCGAGACGGCGGCACTGGCCCGCGCCGAAGCGGAGCGGGCGGCGGAGGCGGCCGGGGAGCGGCAGCTGGTCGAGCTGCGCCAGCTGATCGGCGGGCCCGACCCTCTGCGCGGGGTGGCCCTGCTCGACGAGCTCGGCCTGACGCCGGTCGTGCTGCCCGAGCTGGAGGCGCTGCGTGGGGTCGAGCAGGGAGCCAACCATCACCTGGACGTGCACGGCCACACGATCGCCGTGCTCGAGCACACGCTGGAGGTCGAGCGCGACCTCGAGCGCTTTGGCGGCGAGCGGGCAGCCGATCTGCGGGCGCTGCTGGCGGAGCCGCTCGCCGACGGGATCAGCCGCGGAACCGCGCTGCGCTTCGGCGCCCTCCTGCACGACATCGGTAAGCCGATCACCCGCTCGGAGAAGGACGGCTTCGTCACCTTCGTCGGCCACGACCGGGATGGCGCCGAGATCGTCGCCGGCATCTGCCGGCGACTGCGGGCCAGCCGCGGCCTCACCCGCCACCTGCAGGACCTGACCCTGCACCACCTGCGCCTCGGCTTCATGGTGCACGAGGCGCCTCTGCCGCCGCGCCGCGTCCACGAGTACCTGCGCGCCACCGAGCCGGTCACGGCCGACGTCACCCTGCTGACGATCGCCGACCGGCTCTCCGCGCGCGGCTCCGGGCCCTTCGCGACCGAGGATGCGATCGAGGCGCACCTGGCGCTGGCCCGCCAGATGCTCGCCGCGGCGCTCGATTGGCGCACCGACGGCCCGCCGAAGCCGCTGTTGCGCGGCGACGAGCTCGCCGCCGAGCTCCGCCTCGAGAATGGCCCCGAGCTGGGCGAGCTGCTAGCCGAGCTCGAGGCCGCTCAATACGCGGGCGAGGTAGCGACCCGCGAAGAGGCTCTGGCGCACCTGAGCGCTCTGCGCGGCTGAGCGGTCCGATATCTTCCTCGCCGCATGGCGAAAGAGGAGAAGATCGAGATGGAGGGCGAGATCACCGAGGCCCTTCCCAACACGATGTTCAGGGTCAAGCTGGACAACGGTCACGACGTGCTCGGTCATATCTCGGGCAAGATGCGCCGCCACTACATCCGCATCCTTCCCGGCGACCGGGTGAAGATCGAGCTCTCGCCCTACGACCTCGACCGGGGCCGCATCACCTACCGCTACAAATAGGCCCGCGGTGAGCGAGTCGCGTCTCCGCATCGGTCCCGAGATCGTCCACGAGACGGTCGATGGCGAGGTGATTGCAATCGACCTCGCGGACGGCAGCTATTACAGCCTCGCCGGCAGTGGACCAGAGATCTGGCAGCTGCTCGCCGCTGGGGCAAGCGAGGCGGAGGTGAGCGAGGCGTTGGCGGTGCGCCACGGGGTGGAGGCCACCGAGATCGCCGCCGGCGTCTCGGCGTTCCTGGCTCGACTCGAGGAGCACCGGCTGGCCGTGCGGGAGGAGGGTGGCGAGCAGGGCGCGCCGGAGCTGGAGCCGCTTGTCGAGCGCGGTGTCTACGAGGAGCCCCGGCTCGAGCGCTACACCGACATGAAGGACTACTTCCTGCTCGATCCAATCCACGAGGTCGACGCGGCCGGCTGGCCCAAGCCCGCCGCCTGAGCCACGGTGGGGAACGCGAGCGCGGCATTGCGGACGCGAGATCGCGACCTCGCGACCGAGTACTTCGCGCGGCTGAGCGGGCAGTTCGATCAGGCGGCGGCCGCCCTCGGCGGAGCGCACGAGGACGAGCTCGGGATCGGGGGACTGCGCCTTCGCCTGCGCTGGGCCGGCGAGCCGATTCGTCGCGCGCTGTTGCCCCCGTTCGAGCATCTGCTGGTGGATCCTGGCGGCGGCGCCGAGCTCGAGATTGCGGTCTTCGATACGGCGTCGAGCGGGGTGGAGCCGCCGGTGCCGACCTGGTCGGTCCCGCCTGTCGCGCCCGGCACCAATCCCGTCGCCCGCCTGCGATCCGAGCGGGCCGGCGTCCTCGCTGCGAGTGGCACTCGCGCCCTCACCGCCGTTGAACCGCGAGCCGGGCGGGCGGTCTACCACGTCCCCGACGCCGGAGCGATCGCGGCCAGCGAGCGAGCGGCGCCGCTGCGCGAGGCCCTGCAGCTGCTGATGGCCGAGCACGGCCGCCTGCTGACCCACGCCGGCGCCGTGGGCCGTCGTGGGCGCGGCGTGCTGCTGGTCGGCCGCGGTGGCTCGGGCAAGTCAACGCTGGCACTCGCCTGCGCGCTCGCGGGGATGCAGATCGCCGCCGATGATTACGTCCTGCTCGATCCCGATCCACCGCTCGCCCACGCGATGCAGTCGACGGCGAAGCTGACCGAGGACAGCGCCGCGCGCCTCGCCATCCCGGCCGAGGCGATCGACCCGGCCGGCTTCGAGCCGACCCTCGAGGGCCCCGCCAAGGCCCTAGTCGACCTCCGCACCCTCGCCCCGGGCTCCATGGCCCCTCAGCTAGAGCTCCGAGCCATCGTCGCCCCCACCCTCGCCCCATCAGCCCAACCACCCCCGCCACCCCCGCTGACTTCGTGTTTTCTCTCGCTATGCGAGAGAAAACACGAAGTCAGCGGGGGTGGCGGTGGCTATGGGGGGGCGTTGCGGCGGATCTCTGCGGCTGAGGGGCTGCGAGCGGTGGGGCCGAGCACGATCGTGCAATTGGGGTTCGCGGGCGGGCCGGCGCTTGCGGCGCTTGCGGATCTTGTCCGCCGCCTGCCCAGCTACGCGCTGGCGCTGAGCCCGGACCCAGCGACCAACGCCGCCGCCGTCGACCGCCTGGTGGCCGAACTTGGCTGAGCCGACCGTCACTGCGGCGATCCCCGTGCGGGACGGCGAGGCCTACCTCGCCGAGGCGATCGAGAGCGCGCTGGCGCAGAGCCGACGGTGCGAGCAGCTGGTCGTCGTCGACAACGGCTCCCGCGACCACAGCGCCGAGATAGCGCGCAGCTTTGGCTCCGAGGTCGAGCTGGTCAGCGAGCCGCGGCCCGGCATCGGCGCCGCCCGCAACGCTGCCCTGCGCGCAGCTCGCGGCGACCTGTTCGCCTTTCTCGACGCCGATGACCTCTGGGAGCCGCGCAAGACCGAGCTGCAGCTGGCGGCGTTCGCGGCGAGACCGGAGCTGCAGCTCGTCTTCGGCCACGTGCTGCAGTTCGTCAGCCCGGATTTGCGGCCGGATGCGGCGGCCTCCCTGCGGGTGCCCGTCGACCCCCAGCCCGGTCTCCACATCGGCGCGATGCTGGCGCGGCGCTCCGCGATCGAGGCGGTCGGCCCCTGGCCCGAGGACGTGCGCGTCAGTGACGGCCTCTCCTTCCTGCTGCGCGCCCGCGAGCTCGGCCTCGCGCAGGAGATGCTGGCCGAGACGGTCACCCGTCGCCGCGTCCACGGCGCCAACCACTCGCTCCGCAATCGCGAGCAGCGCAGTGAGTTCGCCCGCCACCTGAAGCGATCGCTCGACCGCAGGCGAGCCGCAGGATGAGGCTTCCCGCGAGTGAGGCACTCGGCAACCGGCCGACAGCCGAGCAGCTGCTGGTCCTCCACGCCGCGATCGACGAGCCGGAGGCGGCGCGAGCCGCGTGGGAGCGCTGGCGAGCGGAGGTCGAGTTCGACGACGTCGATCACGGCTCCGTGCGCCTGCTGCCGCTCGTCTACCGCAACCTCGGGCCGGACGCGTTCGACGCCGAGGTGGGCGGCCGCCTCAAGGGCCTCTACCGGCGGGCCTGGAGCCATAACCAGCTCGTCTTCAGGCGAGCCGCCGAGGCCATCGGCGTGCTCGGTGACGCCGGGATCGAGACGCTGACGATCAAGGGTGCCTCGCTGGCGCTGCTCACCTATGGCGACATCGGTGCGCGGCCGATGGACGACGTCGACCTGCTCGTCCCGATCGAGCGCACCAGAGATGCGCTGGGAGCGCTCGAAGCGGCTGGCTGGAAGCCCGACCACGAGGACCCGCCGGCCTGGACCGCGGTCCACCACTCGCTCGACTTCGTCGGCCCGCTGGGAGGCAATGTCGACCTGCACTGGTTCTCCCTCTGGCAGCCCGCCCGCGACGTCGAGCTCTGGCGGGCCTCGGTGCCCTTTGAGCTGGGGGGTGCGGCGACCCGCGCCCCATGCCCGACCGACCAGCTGCTGCTCGCCTGCGTTCACGGCACTCCGTGGAGCCCCCTGCCGCCCTTCCGCTGGATCGCCGATGCGTTCACGGTGATTCGAGCGGCCGGCCCGGGACTCGACTGGGGGCGGCTCGTCTCCGAGGCGACCCGCCGGCGACTGACGGTCGCCACCGCGGCGGCCCTCGCCTACCTGCGCGAGGAGTTCGGCGCGGCCGTGCCGGAGGCGGCGCTGGCCGAGCTGGACGCCGTGCCGGCCTCGCGTCACGAGCGCGCGGCCTTCCGCGCCGCCGGCCGCCCGGACTCGCCGCTGCGCACCCTGCGCATGGCCTGGGACCGCTACCGGCGCCTGCGCGACCTCGACACCGGCGCCTCGAAGCCAGGCAGCTTCGCCGACTTCGCCCGCAGCTTCTGGGGCCTGGAGAGCGTCTGGCAACTGCCTCTGCACGCGGCTCGCGCCTTCAGTCGCCGGCGCGGGCGCGGTGGCGCTGTATCCGCTTCCTGAGTGCGAGGAAGTGGCCGGCGCGGCCGGCGACGGCGTCCTGAGTGAGGCTCGCGGGGTGCACCCGCCGGCGCAGCAGGACGCGTGAGAGGCGGGCGAACTCGACGCCCGCCTCGGCGGCTCGCAGCATCCAGTCGAAGTCCTCGGCGGCGCGCATCTCCTCGTCGAAGCCGCCCACCCGCTCGAAGACCTCGCGGCGCACGACCATCGTCATCGGGTGCACGTCGGGCTCGCCGGCCAGCTCCTCGGGCCTGGCCGGCATCACGGTTGGCACCGGCGAGCCTTCGGCCCAGAAGGGCAGCTCGGTTCCCTCCTCGATCAGCAGCTCCTGCTCGGCGAGCACGCAGCCGATCGCCGGGTCGGCAAGCATCTCGCCGATCTGGACCGAGAGCTTCTCGGGCGGCATCATGTCGTCGGCGTCGTGGAAGGCGACGAACGCTCCGCCCGAGGCGGTGAAGCCGCGGTTGCGCGCCGCCGCTGGCCCGGCGTTCTCCTGCTCGATCACGGTCACGCCCTCATGGGAGCGAGCAACCTCGGCGGTGCGATCGCTGGAGCCGTCATCGACGACGATCGTCTCCACCGGCGCGTAGTCCTGCGCCAGCGCGCTCTCGATCGCCTCCCCGAGGTAGCGCTCGGCGTTGTAGGCGGGAATCACGATGCTGGCCAGCGGTCGATCGCTCACCTCACTCATTCTCGCCCAAGGGTGCAACGCTTTGTCCCCCTGCTCGGGGGAGGAAACGTTGCACCCCGAGGATGGAAGGTTCAGAGGTGGCCGCGGGCGCCGCGGAGCCCGGGTCCGCCAGCTCAGTGACCAGGGCGGACCAGGCGAAGTCCTCGGCTCCCAGGCCGGCGCCGGTACGCGGGTCGTAGTACTCGCGCAGGCCTTCGCGCTCGACCGCGCCGGTGATTCCGTCGGCAAGGCGCGCCGCAGCCTTCGCGTAGCCGAGGCGCAGCAGGCCGAGCCAGACGAGCCAAGCGGTGTTGACCCAGGTCGGCCCGCGCCAATAGCGGCGCAGCGGGCCGCGACTGCCGCCGGGCTCGTAGGTCGGCTCCGAGGCGGCCACCGAGGGCGGCGCCACGGGAGTCAGGAACTCCTCGGCGTCGAGGAGGTGCTCCTCGACCAGGCGCCGGCCGATCTCCTCCGGCAGGTCGGGCAACGCCAGCGGCGCCAGGGCCGCGACGGTGAGCACCTCGGGTCGCGCTCCGCCAGGCTCGACCCAATCGAGGAAGGCGCCGCGCCGCTCGTCCCAGAGGCGGTCGACCAGGGCCAGCGTTACCGAGGGACGCCCCAGCGCCTGCAGCGAGAGCGACCAGAGAGTGTTGACGAGCACCTCGCAGAGCACCGGGCCGCCGCGTGCGCGGATCCGCTGCGCGTCGAAGCCGAGCCGGCGGCTGCGTGCCACGAGCAGCGGGAAGCCCGGCCGGGAGCAGGCTCGCCGACCCCAGACCGAGTCGAACTTTGGCGAGGCGTCGAGCCCCGACTCGTCGGGCTGGACGATCCAGAGCAGGCCGTCGCCCTCGAGGTCGCGGTTGGTCGTAAGCCAGTCCATCTGCGCGGCCATGCGCGGCTCCTCGGCGGGGTCGCCGACGGCAATCCGCCAGGCCCAGGCAAGCAGCGGTGGCTGGATCGTCTCGGTGCGGAAGGCGTCGCGGGAGGCGACGTTGTAGAAGGGCAGGCGGGAGAGGGATACGGGCCGGTCCCAGAAGACGATGTGGCCGATGAAGCCGTCGTCGCGCTGTGAGGCAAGCAGGGTCTCCAGCTCGGCCCGGGCGCGGGCAGGCTCGAAGCGCCGCCAGGCGATCGCCGCGAAGCACGAGTCCCAGTACCACTGCCACGGGTACCGCTTGGGACTGGGCCGCGTATAGGCAAACGGAGTCCCGTGGCGCTCACCCTCGACCCAATTCATCCGCAACACCCGTTCCACTGCCGCCGACGGGACCGAAAGTGGAGACATGGATCGCTTGGATCCCCGGCGGAGAGCTCAGACCGCCGTGCGGCGCATTTCTCGGAGGGCCCAGGCGCCCAGAACGAGGAGGAGGCCGAGCAGCGCCACCAGGCCGGGCCAGGTTTCGGCCCAGCTGACGCCGCTGACGAAGCCCTGGCGCGCCGCGTCGATGACGTTGGTGACCGGGTTGACTTCGGCGACGCTCCGCATCCAGGGCTGCAGCAGGGCGAGCGGCGCGTAGGCGGTGGTCATCAGGACCAGGGCCATCATTCCCGACTGCATCAGCGGCGCCGCCGACTGGCTCTTGAAGCGCAGCGCCAGCGCCGAGCCCCAGCAGGCGGCGACCGCGGCCATCGCCGCGACCATCGCGTAGGTGATCAGCAGGCCGGCGACGCCGGGCCAGGTGGCGCCGAGTAGGAAGGCGATGGCGAGAACGAAGGTGGCGGGGATCAGCGCCCGGGCACTGGCGGCGAGCACCGTGCCCGCGAGCAGCACCCAGCGTGGCGCCGGGGAGACGAGCAGGCGGTCGACCCAGCCCTGCTCGATGTCGCGAGCGAGGTTGACCCCGGCGGCTGCGCCGGTGAAGCCGGCGCCCTGCAGCATGCTGACCGGCACGATGTAGCTCTCGTAGCTGCCAGTGGTGAAGCCGCGCAGATGGGTGAGGGCGCCGAAGACGCCGTTGAGGCCGAGGAAGAAGATCGTCGGCGCCAGCACCCCCGGGATCGCCGCACCCGGCACCCGCAGCAGCTCGTTCTTGGCGCGCGCCATCAGGGCGCCGATCGTCGCCAGGTTGGCGCGCCAGGCGGGGAGTGCGAGCGTCTCCTCCATCAGCCGACCCTGAGCCTGTGTCGCAGGGCGCGGGCGCTGAGCAGCAGCCCGAGGGCGACGATGCCGGCGATCGCCAGCACCGCCTCGCCCAGTTCAGCGGCGTCGATGCCACCGATGATCGGGCCGCGGATACCTTCGACGACGAAGCTGAGCGGGTTGTATTCGGCGATCGTCCTCGCCGGCTGGATCATCAGCTCGTTGGGGAAGAAGGCAGAGGAGAGGAAGAGCACGACCAGGACCAGCGGGAAGAGGCCCTGGACGACGCTGGCGCTGCCGGTGCGCAGCGCGATCGCCGCGCCGATGCCGCCGACCGCCATCGCCGTCGCCGTGACCAGGGCGACGGCGATCAGCGCCCCGGCTACGCCGCTGTGGATTTCGGCGCCGAAGACGATCCCGATCGCGAGGAACCAGAGCGAGGCGAAGAGGCCGAGCGCCGCCGTGCCGGCGAGCCGTCCGAGGACGATCGTGTAGCGGGGGATCGGGGCCGAGAAGAGGCGATCGGTGAAGCCCATCTCGATGTCGACCGCAAGCGCGATCCCGCCGCTGTTGCCGGCCAGCATCAGCGACTGCATCATCGCCCCGGCGAGCATGAACTGAAGGAAGCCCTGCACCGGCGGGAAGCCGGGCAGGTTGACCGCCCCGCCCGCCCCGCCGGTCTGGATCGCCAGCAGCAGCGTGGGGAAGACCAGGATCGGCGCCATCAGCTGCGGCCGCCGAAAGGTCTGCCGGATCGAGCGCATCCCCAGCGCTCGCACGACCCTGGCGTTGGTGGCCAGCCCGCTCACGCCCGCGCCGGCTCCGGCTCCGGATCGTCTCTCTTGTCCTTTTCCAGGTGATGGCCCGTCTTTGCGACGAAGACGTCGTCGAGCGTCGGGCGCACCAGCTCCAAGGAGTCGACCTCGATGCCGGCGTCGTCGAGGGCGCGGACGACGCGGGGGATGTCGGCGGCGCCGTTCTCGACCTCGACCAGCACCGTGCGGCCGTCGACCGGCGGCAGCAGCCGGCCGAGCTCCGCGCAGACCTCCTCCGCCTGGGCAATCGAGCCGTCGGCCAGCTGCAGCTGGATGTGCGGGTTGCCGATCTCGGTCTTGAGCGAGTCCGGCGTCCCTTCGGCGACGATCCGGCCGCGGTCGATGATCGCGACGTTGTCCGCCAGCTGGTCGGCCTCCTCCAGGTACTGGGTGGTGAGGAAGACCGTCGTGCCGTCGTCGTTGAGCGCCCGCACCTCCTCCCAGATCGTCTTGCGGCTGACCGGGTCGAGGCCGGTCGTCGGCTCATCGAGGAAGAGCACCCGCGGTTCGTGGACGAGGGCGGCGGCGAGGTCGAGACGGCGCTGCATCCCGCCTGAGTAAGTGCCGACCCGTCGGTCGGCGGCTTCGCCGAGGTCGACCCGCTCCAGCAGGTCGTCGGCGCGCTGCTTGCCGGCGGCGCTCGGCAGCCCCTGCAGCGTCGCCTGCAGCCGGATCAGCTCGCGCCCGGTCATCAGCGGATCGAGCGCCGCCTCCTGCAGGGCAACTCCGATCGAGGCGCGCACGGCGCGTGCCTCCTTGACCACGTCGTGCCCCGCCACCGTGGCGCGGCCGCCGGTCGGCAGCAGCAGCGTGGTCAGCATCCGCACCGTGGTCGTCTTGCCGGCCCCGTTGGGTCCGAGGAAGCCGAAGATTTCCCCCTCGGCGACGGTCAGGTCGACTCCCTGCACCGCGTGCACCTCGTCGAAGCTGCGCTCCAAACCCTCAACGACGATTGCCGGCATCGGTCGGCAACCCTACCGAGGCGGATTGGCCGGGATCGTGCAATGCGCACGCCTGGGCCGCGTAACGCCGCGGTGGAAGGCAAAATCGGGACCCGCAACCCTGGTCGAAAGGTCGGGTTTGCAGCTGAGATCGTGCAATCGACCGCGAAAACCCCTGCCCGCTCGTCGCTGGCCCTGCTGATTGCCGCCATCTGCACGTTGGCGACCCTGGTCGTCGTCGCCTGGCCCGGGGCGGCAGACTCCGCGCCGCTGGCGGTCGTCGTCCTCGGCAAGACGTCCTCGACGCCGCCCGCCTCCTGTCCGGGCAAGATCGTCAACAACGTCGAGGTCGTGCCCTGCCGGGTGGAGGGGCACGTGACCGGCTACCAGGTCAAGGCCGGCGGGGTCGACCAGCCCTACGAAGTGCCCTTTGACGGCAAGATCGTCGCCTGGTCGATCACCCTCGCCAAGCCCTCGCGCACCGACAGCAAGACGACCACCAACGAGGTCGGTTTCTTCGACGAATTCCTCGGCAAGCCGGCGAAGGCGCGAATCGGCGTGCTGCGCCCGGTGCCGGAAACCAACCCGCCCGAGTTCACGCTCGTTCGCCAGAGCCCGCTACAGGTGCTCAATCCCTACTTCGGCAGCACCCCGATCTTCGCCCTCGAACACCCGCTCTCGGTTCTGCGCGGCCAGATCGTCGCCCTCACCGTGCCCACCTGGGCGCCGATGTTCGCCTTCAACGTCTCCGAAGAAGAAACCTGGCGCGGCAGCCGCATCCCCGGCCACTGCGCTTCCAAGGAAGACATCCAGGACGGCCACCCCCAGCAGGGGGTTGGCAAGAAGAAGACCTACGGCTGCTTCTACTCCAGCGCCCGCCTGCTCTACACGGCGACGCTGGTCAAGAAACCCTAGATTCGGGAGGGGTCTCGGTAAGGCCCGGAGCGTCGGGTGCCCCTGCTCACTTGCCTGACTGGCTGAATCGCCTTGAGCCGTCCGAGGTCGAGCGCCCGGCCAGCGGCGCAAAACGTGAGGGACCCTCACCGACCCCCGTCTCAGATCGGCTTCAAGGCACAGGGCACCAGCAC
>CAZQET010000383.1:0-4291 GCA_964591825.1 uncultured Conexibacteraceae bacterium | reverse complement strand
CGAGCTCCACTACCAGCCGGTGATCGCCCTGCGCAGTGGGGAAATCACCGGCCTGGAGGCATTGGTGCGCTGGCGCCATCCCGAGCGCGGCCTGTTGGACCCGGGCCATTTCGTTCCCGTGGCCGAGGACAGTGGCTTGATCGAGCCGATCGGCCGCTGGGCCCTGGAGAGCGCCTGCCGCCAGGTGCTCGAATGGCACGAGCTGCGACCCGATCAACGTCCCTTCGACGTCTCGGTGAATCTCTCCGCCCGGCAGGTGACCCATCGCGATCTGGCCGGCACGATCCGCGAGATCCTCGAGAAGACCGGCTTGGAGCCGGTTCACCTGCGGCTGGAGGTCACCGAGAGCGTCCTGGTCGAGGAGTCGGCGACCGCCAACGGCAGCCTGGAAGCGCTCAGCGACATCGGCGTCGGCCTCGTCCTCGACGACTTCGGCACCGGCTACTCCTCGCTGGCCTACCTCAACCGCTTCCCCTTCGACGGGCTCAAGATCGACCGCTCCTTCGTCGACGCGCTCGGCGTCGAACAGGAGCGCACGGCGATCGTCGAGGCGATCATCGGCATGGCGCGCGCCCTCTCCCTCGACGTGATCGCAGAGGGGGTCGAGAACGAGCCGCAGCTGCTGGAGCTGCGCCGGCTCGGCTGCGACTACGCCCAGGGTCACCTCTTCTCGCGGCCGTTGCCGCCGGAGCAGATCAACGCCCTGCTCGACGAAGGGGTGCCGCTCTATTCCGGGATCGCGCCGGGCAGGTAGGCGTTGCTGAGCAGCTGCTCCACCGGGGGCAGCCCTTCGATCAGCTCGTTGTCGCGCATCCAGCCCGCGAATTCACCCCACAGGGCCGGATCCATGTAGCCGTAGGGCTGCTTTCCCCGCGGCGGATCGAGCAGCGGCAGGGTGACCGCGAGCTCGGCCCGGGTCAGCTTCGGTTCGAGGTCGGGATTGGCTTCTTCGAGCGCCTTGGCGGCGGCCTTGGGATTCGCCGCCGCGGCAACCGTGCCGCGGGCGAGCGCGGCAATGAAGAGGCGAATCGCCTGCGGATCTTCTTCCAGCTGCTTGCCGCGGGCCGCGAGGACCAGCTCGTCGTAGCTCGGCACGCCAAGCTTGTCGACCGGGGTGACGATGGGCTGCTTGCCGCGTAGCCGCAGGTCGACGCCCTCGACGTTGAGGAAGCCGCCGAGCATCGCCTGCGCGCGGCCGCCGACGATCGCCGGCAGCAGGCCGAAGCCGACGTTGACCGTGTCGACGTCGCTCGGCTTCAGGTGGGCGCGAGCGAGGATCGTCTTCAGGTAGGCGTCCTGGTAGGGGATGCCGGCCGTGGCGATCGTCTTGCCGCGCAGGTCCGCGACGCCCCGGATGCCGGACTTCTTCAGCCAGATCATCGAGGTCAACGGCCGGTTGACGAGCGCCGCCACCGCCTTCACGTCGAGGCCCCGTTCGTGCGCCAGGATCACCTCGGGCTCATAGGAGATCGCGAGGTCGGTCTGTCCGGCGGCGAGCAGCTTTAGCGGCGCGGAGGGGTCGGACGGCGTCTGGACCTTGACGTCGAGCCCGGCTTCGGCGAAGTAGCCGAGCTTCTGCGCCATGTAGATCCCGGCATGGTCGGGGTTCGGGTAGAAGTCGAGCGTCAGGCTGAGCGGCTGCGTTTTGCCGCTCACGCTCTCGCTCTTCTCGCCGCAGGCGGAGAGGCCCATTGCGAGGGCGAGCAGGGCGACGGCGAGGGCGAGCGCCGGGGTCGAAGCGCGCTTCATCGGCTGAGTTCTATCGCCAAGTGACGACGCGGCGCTCCGTCAGGGCCACGAGGCCGAAGAGGACCAGTGCCATCGCCGAGAGGATGGCGACGGCGGCGAAGACCCGGGCGGTTTCGAGCTGTGCGTTGTCTTGCAGGATGAGGTGCCCCAGCCCGGCGCTCGCCCCCACCCACTCACCGAAGATGGTGCCGATCGGGGCAAACACGACGGCGAGCCGGGCCCCGGTGAAGAATGGGGGGAGGGCGGTCGGCGTCTCGAGTCGCCAGAGGATCTGCCACCTCGACGCGTCGAGCGTACGAAGCATCTTCGTCGCCTCGGGGTCTGCGGAGCTGAGGCCGGCAAGGGCGCTGATCGTGATCGGGAAGAAGCAGATCAGGGCGATGACCGCCACCTTCGGCCATACGCCGAACCCGAACCAGGTGATCAGGATCGGGGCGAGGACCAGGACCGGAACGGTCTGCGAAGCCACGATCAGGGGGTTGAAGGTGTCCTTGACGATTCCGGAGAGGTGCATGGAGTAGGCAAACGAGATGCCGATCGCCATGGCAATCCCGAGTCCGAGCAACATCTCCCCCAGCGTTACCCAGGCGTTTTCGGCAAGCAGCCCGCGACTCTGCCACAGCGCTTCGGCAATTTCGGCCGGCGACGGGACGAGGAAGCTTTCGAGGCCAAGCAGATCGGCGAGGGCGCCGCTGCTGGCCGCGGCCTGCCAGGCGGCGACGAGTACCGCCAGCAGCAGCGCGGGGAGGAGCCAGCGTCTCATTGCGATCCCCGTGGCGAGTTTGCTTCGCTAGGTGAAGCAAACTCGCCAGTCGCGCCAGCCCGCAGGGCGTGCATGGCCTGCTCGCGGACCGCGACGAACGACGGATCCGTGACAGCTTCGTCTCGCTCCGGCGCGCGCGGGGCCGGTCCGCGGAGGAGCTCGACGACACTCGCCGGCCGCGCCGAGAGCACCGCGACGCTGTCGCAGAGGTAGAGCGCCTCCTCGACGTCGTGGGTGACGAGGACCGTCGTGCGGGGGGCTGTCTCGAGTGCCGCCGCCAGCCACTGCTGCATCTCCGAGCGGGTGATCGCGTCGAGCGAGGCAAAGGGCTCGTCGAGGGCGAGGACCGGCTTGCCGGCGATCAGGGTGCGGAGGAAGGCGACGCGCTGGCGCATACCGCCGGAGAGCTCCGCCGGCCGGGCGCGCTCGAATCCTTCGAGCCCAAAGCGCGCGAAGAGGAGGCTCGCCTCGTGCCGGGCCACGGTACGCCTCGCTCCCTGGTTGCGAAGCGCCAGGGCGGCGTTGTCGATCGCCGAGAGCCAGGGCAGCAGCAGGTCGCGTTGCGGCATCAGCGCGCAGTGCGCGATGCGCCCACCCGGGTCGCGGGCGCCGCCGACCTCGACCACGCCCGCGCTCGGCTGCTGCAGGCCCGCGATCAGCTCCAGCAGGGTCGACTTGCCGCAGCCCGAGGGGCCGACCAGGCCGAGCACCGAGTGCGCTTCGACCTCGATGTCGAGGCCCTCGATTGTGCTGAGCTCGCCGTAGAGGTGTCCGACTCCGCGCAGCGAGACCGCCGCCTCGCCCGTTCTCGGCGAGGCAGGCATCGCGATTCCGGCGGCGAATCCCTCTGCTTCCACGGGCATCTTGGTATCCTGGCGCACTGTAGCTCCTGACCAAAGAGGTCAGGAAAGTCGAATTAGCCTCGCGCGCGAAACTTCCATATGGACCCGGCAATCATCGTCTTCGGACTAGGTATCGGCGTACTCGTCGGCATGACCGGCATGGGCGGCGGCTCGCTGATGACGCCGTTGCTGATCCTGATCTTCGGCATCCAGCCGACGACGGCGATCGGTACCGACATCTTCTACTCGGCAGTGACCAAGACGGTCGGCGGCTGGCGCCACTTCCGCATGAAGACCGTGAACATGGAGCTGGTCAAGTGGCTCTCGCTGGGCTCGGTGCCGGCGGCCGTGCTCGGCGTCGCGATCGTCTCGGTCCTGCAGGACCACATCGGCGAAGACCGGCTCGACTCGCTCGTCTACGCGGTGCTCGGCGGCACGCTGCTGATGGTCGGCGTGATCACCCTGACGCGGGCGCTGATCTTGCGCGACCTCGTCGTCGAGCGCGACCGCTTCGACGTCGAACGGCGCCACAAGTTGGCGGCGATCGCGATCGGGGCCACGACCGGCTTCGTGATCGGGATCACCTCGGCCGGCTCGGGCACGGTGATCGCGATCCTGCTGATCGCCGTCTACCGGCTCTCGCCGAAGAAGGTGGTCGGCACCGACGTCTTCCACGCCGCGATCCTGCTCTCGGCGGCGGCGCTTGCCCACTGGGTCGGCGGCAACATCGACTTCGGGCTGGCCGGCAACATCCTCGTCGGCTCCCTGCCCGGGGTCGTGATCGGCGCCGCCCTCTCGGACAGGGCCCCCCAGGGATTTCTGCGCACCGCGCTCGGCCTCGTCCTGATCGCCTCCGGCTACTTCACGCTGAAGAAAGGCGACCCCAACGTCTGGCCGATCGCCGCCGCGGTCGCGGCGGTTGGGCTCGGGGGGGTCC
>CAZQET010000382.1:0-6476 GCA_964591825.1 uncultured Conexibacteraceae bacterium | reverse complement strand
GCTCACCTTGTTCAAATGATTTCGCGATGCCGGATACTGCTGCGCTTCGACATCGTTCAGGCTCTTGCCGGTATGGCTGTTCACTTCCAGTGAGATCGCATTCTCGCCCGCCACCAGGTTTGGCTTCATGTCCCGGCCGAGGAGACCCGCGCCGTCTATAAGCGTGCACTCGAAGCGGGCATCACGCTGAACGACAAGTACCGGCAGCTATTCCGCGATACCGGTATTCGACTCGGGGTGCAGGAGATCGCCCGCTACTGCTGGGACCGGGGGAACGTCGAAGATCTGGCGGGGCTGCTGGCAAGGCTGGTAAGAGGCGAGGAGCCGGTGGAAGAGCTGCGGGATCAAGTCGAGGAGATGGCCAGGCTCAACGTGTTCGCACCCGGCATGACCATTCCGCCCGCTCGGACCACAGGGCCGCTTGGGCCGGGCGACTTCACCCTCACCTAACCGCGTCACCGATCAGAAGTTGATCAGCCGCGTGGGAAGCTCGACCATCGCGCCGTCGAGCTTGGCGACCACATTTTCAGCAAGCTGCTTGGTCACCTGAATATCAGCCTTGGCAGCGATGTTGCGAGCGTGCAGGGCCGACCCCCGCGCCTCCAGCTGCGAGGAGTGGTACTCCCAACGGTCCAGTGAGATATCCGCCAGGACGAGGCCCAAGAGTGCGATCGAAGTCATGTTGCGGTCTCGGTTTCCGGTGCCGAAGCGGTAAGCCCGGTCATAGTCCTTCAGCGCCGCCGAGCCGTCTCCACCCAGCCGCATAAACTCGGCTCGTTCGAACAGAAGGTCGTAGAGCAGCCGGTCGTTGGTCGCCCGCGCCTTTTCGATCGCGGCCTCGACCCGCTTCATCGCCGCCCTCCTGCGCCCCCGGATCCAGTCCACCTGAGCCAGCGCCTTCCAGATCCCCAGCATGTGCCCGTCGTGGGATTGGGCGGTGGCGATCTCCTGCTCGAGGCCTTCCAGCCGCTCCTCCTCGTCGTCGGGCACCGATTCGAAGAAGACCTTGATCATCGAGGCACCGATGATCGACAGGCCCTTTACCGAGAGTATGTTCAGGTCCTCGCTGAGACTCTCCGCCTGCTCGAACAGCGCCAGCGCGCGCTCCAGTTCGCGGCCCTGGTGGCGCAGCACGTGAGCCTGGGCCCAGATGCACCTGGCCCGCAGCTCTTCGTTGCCGTTGGCGCGGGCGGTCTCGGCCAGGCCTTCGAAGCCGATCGCGGACTCCTCGTAGCGATTCAAGAGGTGGCCGATATCGATCTGGAGGTACTTGAGCTCCAGCTGCAGTTCCGACGCCACCACGTTTGCGCCGTCGCGGATCGTCGCGACACTGGTTTCCAAGATCTCCTCTTCGGCATCCTCGTAGGAGCCGAGGCCCGCCAACTGAGCGGCTCGCCCGTACGAGAAGAGGTCGGAGCGCTCGCGATCCTCGGCTAGGAACTCCAGTACGCGCTCATTCGCTCGCGACCTCTCGTGGAGGGTCTCTAGAAAGGTGTAGTCGCGCGCTTCGACCGCCTCCCTTACCGTCGGCGAAAGAACCTCGTCGAAGCGCCCGACGCCGAGCTGCCTGGGATCGGAGAACATGGCGAACACAGCTGCCTTGGGTCCTTCGTCCCGCTGGTGCGCGCGCTTGAAGAGGATCGCCGCTGCCTCCATAACCTCGGGCTGAAACTGCCCCAGGGCTTCTTCGCGGGCGATGTCGTGCATCGTCAGGAACCTGCCCTCTGGGGTAGGCTCCACGAGTAGTTCTCCGATCGCGTCCTCCAGATGAGTGTCGAAATCCGCGATGGGACAGCGCCTGAGTTCGGCAAGCGGTATGCGCCGCACGGTCACTGCAATAAGCGCCACATATGCCGCCAGGCGGCGCGTTCCGGTTGCGAGCTCGACCCGCTCGGCGAGCGCGGCGTGCTGCGCGCCCCTGGGGCCTGCGTAGTAGGGCAAGCCGTCCCATTGGGTGTGCAGATCGATAATTTCCCGCTCTTGCAGAGGCAGACCTTCGAGGTGGACCAGCTCTGCGAAGGCCGCGACGTCCAGTCCGCCGATGTCGACCTCTCCGATCTCCTCGTTGTCAAGGTGGAGGCGCTCGATCGACCCCAATAGGAGCTTGTCGTGCTCGCGTGCCAGCAGGTATTCGCCCACCGCCTTTCCCACCGGCTTCCACAGGCTTGGGGAGTTCACGTTGTCGAGGACGATCAGCACCGGGCCCGGGTGCCTCTTGTTCACGTAGCTGATGAACTGTCCCCAGCTGCCGTCCTGCCCGAAGCTTGCGCGGCAGACCTGCGACTCGATCCCACCGAAGCCGATCGCATCGGCGAGATCGAAGTAGAGAGCTGCCGAGAGATTGCGCGGCCAGGTGTGGTCTGGGTTCGGTTGGCGATGGCCGTTGACCACGTCGGTGAGGTACTGGAGCACAAAGGTCTTCCCTGCCCCCCGGGGGCCGTGGCAGTTAACGACCCCGTGCTTTTCCAGCTTCTCCGCTAGGTCTGCGACCTGCTCGGCCCGGTCGATGATCGTCCGCCCGCTGCGGAGCTTCGGGGAGCGGACGTCGATTGGGGCGGGGGGATGGCCGCGTGACTCTCGAATCGTGACGATCCCTGATCCGATCCCGATCACGGCGGCCAGGGCTCCAACTGCCTTCGCCGCGAAGGAGAGAAACCCCGGTGGATCTTCGGCGAAGGCGTTGCTCGCGATCAGCAGCACGCACACCAGGAAGAGAAACCCAGCCACCAGCAGCAGCCGCCGCGCCCCGGCGGCGATCCGATGTTTTCTCCAGGGAGACAACTGCCGCTTGCTGATAATCCTCAGTTATCCCAACTGGCTGACACGGGATCGAGATACTATGAGATTCCCATTTCGATCCAGCCCGAGACCGCAAATCAGGCTGGGCATTCAGCCGCAATGAGAACGCCGCACCGTCGCAGACGACACGTCCGGCGATGACCTCAGTCGACAGCGGCCAGCGGACATGCTCGGAGATCGCCTCACATTGGGGAGTCGCCTATGAACGCCAAAGCGGCAACGAGATCGTCTGCGTCGATCTCGGCACGCTTACCTACGGATTCGACATCGCTGCTGAGCGACTCGTCTACGCAACCGGCAAGACGCGCGCCCCAGGGGCGCGCGATCGCAGCAGGCAGCGAGGCAGTCCGAGACCATCCCAGAAAGATGACGAGAAGGGCCATCTGATCGCGACGAGCCTGGGCGGCGACATGGACATCAACCTGACCCGCAGGCGAGGAGCGTCAATCGCTGCAAGGGGTCGCGGTGGGCCTCGATAGAGCGTAAGCTGGCAAAGAGGCCCGGCTCAGCCGTCGCCATCCATCTGGTCTACTCGGATGGCTCCCAGCGGCCCGCTTCTTTCGAGTTCGGATTCGAGACCGATTCCGGCTTCCGAGTCGAGCGCATCGACAACCCAAAATCGTCCTAACCGTTCCGATCGGCGTCCTTGCCGATAGCCATTACCAAAGCCGGCACTTGACGATCGGCAAGATCTCCGGGATGGCCCTGCACCCAGATCTCATTACCGCCACCGAAGAGTTGCGCACGGTGCACCAGCTCTTCCAGAGCGGAGACTTCGCCGGGTCAGCAGCCATCTGCGACCAGATCCTCGAAACCTTCGAGAGGCATGGCTTGACGGTGGGGTCGATGCCGGCCCGGGTGCGCCAGGCGCGCGGAGCGGCCTTGCTCGAACACGGGAACGCGAGCGCAGCGATGGACGCGCTGGGTCGCGGGGTGGCCTGTCTGGGTCGACCAGGCGGCGAGCTCGACGACCCCGAGACCAGGGGTGCCCTCCTTGCTACGACCGGCCACGCGCTACGGACCCTCGGCCGCTACAAAGCAGCTCGCGAGGCCTATGAGATGGCCATCCCTCTGCTCAGCGAGAACCCCGGCGACGGCTTGGTCTCGGCGATCAACAGCCTCGGTGCCCTGGTGTCGCACCTGGGCGACGTCCCTCGGGCCCTTGCCCTCTATGAAGAGGCGTGGGAGGCGATGCAGAGTACCGACATCACCACATACCAGCGCGGTGCGGTGCTGCTCAACATGGGAAGCGCGAGTGGCGACGTAGGCGAGTTCCAGGTCGCCCTGTCGCGACTGGAGGAGGCGCTCGATCTCTTCCGCTCCGCTGGCAACGGCGCCTCCGAAGCGCAGGCCCTGCTCTCGCTGAGCGTGCTGCACTCCAAGGTAGACGATCGGACCCAAGCGCGAACGATGGCGAAAGAGGCCGTTGCCGGGGCGCGTGAGGCGGCCCCCAAATCCGAGCTCTACGCGCGTTGCCTCTACCGACGCGAAACGGCTGCGGCTGCACTGAACGAGCCGAGCCACGCGCTGATTCCCGGCCTACGTGAGTGCGTGAAGACGATTTCCGCCGTCGCACCGCAAGGCCGGGACGCCTACGAGATGCGGACCAGTCTCGCAGCTCATTTGCTGGCCGATGGCCAGATCGAGGAGGGGATCGCCGTTGCCGAGGACGGAATGAAGGCTGCGGAGGCGCTTCGAGCCGAAGTCGGCAGTGGCCTAGGCAGACAGCAGATCGCCGACGCGTCTGCAATGGCATACGACACGCTGGTTTTCGCCCTCCTGTTTGCCACTTCTCCAGCCCGCCGAGAGCAGCTGGTCGAGGCGCTGGAGCACCGCCGCGGTCGCTGGCTGCTCGACACCCTGGGAAATCCCGAAGAGGGCGAGGAACTGGACGCAGAGCGCGTCCAGTTCCTGCGCGATCTCCGGGATGAAGCGCGCCGAGCCAGGCAGCAGGCTCACCGGGCCCGGCGCCAGCTCGCCGCGGGTCCCCCACAGGAGGGCGGAGTCGATGCCGAGGGGCTGAAGCGAGCCGACCTCGTCGCAAGGCACCAAATCGAAGTAATTGATGCCGAGCTGGGCGGGAATGGCAAGCCGCCCGCCGTTCTTTCTTGCGCGGAGATCCAGGCGAGGATCACCCCCCATCAGACGATCCTCCACTGCTACGTCACGCCTATGGAATCGGCCGTAATCACCCTTACTATCAGCGAGCTGAAAGTCCGCGAGCTCTCGATCGACGAACCGTGGATGGCCGAGGTGATCGAGAGGTTGACCGAGGCCGCATCGGCGGGCGATGCGATCGACGAATCTGCCCTGCACACTCTGTCGGAGCAGTTGCTGGCCGACCTATCCGACGAGTCAAGTGAGCTGATCGTCATCTGCGACGGCCCGCTGCACCGGCTGCCGTGGGCGATCCTTCGCGACATCCATCGGGCTGGCGAGCCCCTCGGGATGACGCGCTCGATCTTCCACGCCATCTCCGCGACCGCCTACCTCGCGCTAACCGGCAGGACTCGTCCAGTGCCAGAACGTGACCTGCTCCTAGTGGGAGACCCGGCCTATTCGCCTCAGCAATTCCCGGACCCCCGGCACAGGCGGCTGACCGGCACCGCGGGGGAGCTGGCGGCAATCGCGGCACTCCACCCCGACCACACGCTCCTTACCGGCGCCGACGCGACCGAGGCCCATGTCGTCGAGGAGCTGGCCCGTCACCGGCGTGCGCACTTTGCCTGCCATGGCACCGGCGACGACCAGAGCGCTGCGTATGGGGGTCTCGTCCTTGCGCCACCCGGGCCAGCGGACGAGGCGCTGCTGAAGAACACCGATGACACTCTCGAAGCGTGGGAGATAGAGGATCTCTCCATTCCCTGCGAGACGGTCGTGCTCGCCTCCTGCTCAACCGCTGGAGGCGAGATCTTGCGTGGCGAGGGACTGGTCGGGCTGGCGCACGCCTTCCACCAAGCCGGAGCGCGGGAGATCCTCGCAGCCCTGTGGCCGGTCGACGACGCCGCGACTGCGCGGTTCATGACGGCCCTCTACGAAGCCTTGAATGAAGATGAGCCGCTCGCGCAAGCGGTGCGCCGCGCGCGCGAAGCTTTCGCCGCCGAGCGACCAGCTCACTGGGCCCCATGGGTCGTCTTCGGTCCGCCGAGCTGAGTCAAGCCGAATCCGTACTCATTGCAGGTGCCGACGCTCGTGCCGTGCGAGCTCTACCAGCGGGCCCTCCTCCGTGGCTGGCGGCTCCCCCACCTCGACGCATCTGGCCTGGTCCAGGAAGAACACAATGTTCTGCGAGCCGGAGTCTCGTTGACTCACACGCCAGTCCGTGCACCGGCGAGCCAAGCTGGGCCGGACGGCGAATAAAACTGAAAGCGCTCGTATCGAGCGCTTTCAGTGAAGTTCAAGACCTGGATGGTCTAGTTACCTATAAGGCCATAGCGGGGGCGGGTTTTGAACGCATTGGTACGACCAAGTGCCGCTACTGGGAGAGGCATGATTCCCGGCGTCCTGCCGAGAGGCGCTTAGATGCGCGATGCTCCGGTTGATAGCATCAGACATCATGCCGAGGACGACCCTCAATCTGGACCCATCCGTGATGCGCGAGCTGCGCCGACGCAGCGAGCGCGAGCACAAGTCGATCGGCGAGCTGGCCTCGCAGCTGCTCGCACGTGGGCTGCACG
>CAZQET010000381.1:0-7749 GCA_964591825.1 uncultured Conexibacteraceae bacterium | reverse complement strand
GGCCCGCTCACGAACGCTCCGCTGCCGTTCGGTGTCTCGTTCACGAACGCGAACCCGAGACCGGCCGCAGCGAACAGAGACGGCCCGAGGATGTCGGTCGTGAAGCCGCCGCCGACCGAGACGCGGCTGAACCAGAGCAGGCCGACGACGATGAAGAGCATGCCGATCGCCAGCACCGGCTTGTAGCCGATCCTGGTCACGAGCTGGGAGGCGACACCCGCTGAGGCCATGATCACCAGCGCCAACGGCAGGTAGGAGAGTCCGGCGTGGATCGCGCTGTAGCCGAGCACCTGCTGCATGTAGAGCGAGATGAAGAAGAACATCGAGAACAGGGAGCCGCCGACCAGCAGGCCGACGACGTTGGCCCCCGTCAGCGTCCGGATCCGGAAGATCGAAAAGGGGACGAGCGGTTTCCTGGCCCGGAGCTCGATCGCGACGAAGCTGGCGAGCAGCGCGATCGAGAGCGCGATCAGGCCGATCGTCTGGGTCGAGCCCCAGCCGGCGCTGTTGGCGTCGACCAGTGCGTAGACGAGAACCGACAGCCCCGCCGTGACCGTGACCGCCCCTGCGACGTCGTAGACGTGGGTGTCCTCCTCGGCCCGGCTTTCGGCGATCAGGCGGGGAGAGAGTGCGAAGGCGATCAGGCTGACCGGGACGTTGACCCAGAGCACCCACTCCCAGCCGAGGCCGTCGGTGAGGATGCCGCCGAGCAGCACTCCGGCGGCGCCGCCCGAGCCGGCCACCGCCCCCCACACCCCGAGCGCCTTGTTGCGCTCGGCGCCGTCGCTGAAGGTGGTGGTGACGATCGAGAGCGCGGCGGGGGAGATGATCGCCGCGCCGAGTCCCTGCGCGGCGCGGGCGGCGATCAGCTGCCCCTCGGTGGAGGAGAAGCCGGCGGCGAGGGAGGCCACGGCGACCAGCATCAGTCCCGCCATGAAGACCTTGCGCCGCCCGATCAGGTCGGCGGTGCGCCCGCCGAGCAGCAGGAAGCCGCCGAAGGTGAGCACGTAGGCGTTGACCACCCAGGGCAGGTTTTCCTGCGAGAAGTCGAGCGCTTTGCCGATCGACGGCAGGGCGACGTTGACGATCGAGGCGTCGAGAACGACGACGAACTGGGCCGAGCAGAGAAGGATCAGCGCCAGCCAGCGCCTGCGTTGAAAGTCCGCGGAGGTTTCCATCGAGCGGATCTCCAGTCAATCAAAGCGCGACCGCGGGTCTCAGGGCTCGATCAACCCACGCCGAATCGCGTAGCGAACCAGCTCGACCCGGTCGCGCATGCCGAGCTTGCGCATCGCGTTGGCGCGGTGGTTCTCGATCGTCTTCTCAGAGAGATGGAGCAGCTCGGCGATCTGCTTGGTCGTGTGCGCCTCGGCGACCAGCTTCACCACTTCCTCCTCGCGCGGCGTCAGCTCCTCCTCGCCGGCCGAGCCCCGCTCGAGCACGTCCTTGATCAGCGTCCGCTGGGCGTCCGGCGTGAGGAACGGCTCGCCGCGCTCGACCGCGCGAATCGCCGCCAGCAGGTCGGTGTCCGCCTGCGCCTTGAGCACGTAACCCGAGGCACCCGCCTTGAGCGCCTCGAAGAGGTAGCGCTCGTCGTCGTGCATGGAGAGGATCAGCACGTCGGTCTCCGGCGACTGCCGCTTGATCTCCCGCGTCGCCTGCAGTCCGGTCAGCTTCGGCATCTTCACGTCGAGGATCGCCAGGTCGGGCCGCTCGCGCACGGCAAGGTCCCGCGCCTCCGCTCCATCGCCCGCCTCCGCCACGACGTCGATGTCCGCCTGTCGCTCCAGCAGCAGCCGGATCCCCGAGCGCACGATCCCATGGTCGTCGGCGATCAAGACGCGGAGCATCAGCCCAGTCTGTCAGCCGTTCAAGGGGGGAGAGATTGGGGGTCTGGCGACTTTCCCCTTGTGTGGGACGGGAAAGTCGCCAGACAGACGTTCAGATCGCTGCGATTGCGGGGAAGCAACACGGTGTTCTCTCGATCGCACAACTGCGCCGCCTGGGAGTGAGCGAAGACTCGATCCGGAGGCGACTCACCTCCGGCCGCCTGCATCGCCTGCATCGTGGCGTCTTCGCGGTGGGGCATTCAGCTCTGTCTATGGAGGGACGCTGGCTGGCCGCGGTGCTGGCAGTAGGTCGCGGCCCGCACGGCGGCGGCCACGTGCTCGACCACTGGCAGGCGGCCGTAAGCCACCGAAGCGCGGCATCTCTGTGGGAGATGCTCTCAGCTTCCGAGGGCCAAGTGGACGTCATCGTTGCTGGCTACGGCGGTCGCGTACGGCGCGTGGGCATCCGGGTCCACCGATCTCAAACGCTCACTCGTCGCGACGTGATCCTCCGCTATGGCATCCCGGTCACAACGCCCGCCCGTACGGTGGCCGATCTAGGTGATGCAACCGCAAGGGGGAGCGCGGGTGCGGTCTCCCGTGGTGAGCTCCGCCGGGCGATTCGCCAGGCGAACGTGATCGGCCTCCCCTTGGATCGGGAGGATGCCGTCGATCGCACCCGCAGCGATCTGGAGGCCGACTTTCTGAGGATCTGCAAGCGCTACCGGCTGCCGCGGCCCGAGGTCAACGTTTGGATCGGCGCCTTCCTCGTCGACTTCCTCTGGCGAGCCGAGCGACTGGTGGTCGAAACGGACGGCTATCTCTATCACCGCGGTCGTGCCGCCTTCCAAGATGACCGCAGCCGCGAGCTCGAGCTGATGCGCCTCGGTTACCACGTGCTGCGCCTTTCCGAAGCGCAGATCAATGGGGCGCCGAAAGACGTGGCGAATGTCCTCGGGGAGGAGCTGCGCAAGCGCCGAGGCTCCTAGTAGGGCTCAGCGGGGCGCTGGGGTCAACCCGGCACAGTGAGGTGAACCGTCGTGCCGCGCCCCGGGCGCGACTCGATCGTCAGCTCCCCGCCGACCAGCAGCGCGCGCTCGCGCATCCCGGCGATTCCCAGGCCACCCTCGGACTCGTCGAAGGCGAAGCCGCGCCCGTCGTCGCTGACGTCGAGCTGTACCCCGCCGTCCTCGCGCCGTCGCAGGCCGACCGAGACGCGGGCGGCGCCGCTGTGGCGGGCGGCGTTGGAGAGGGCCTCCTGGGCGACGCGGTAGACGACCAGCTGGGCGTCGTCGCCGAGGTCGGAGAAGTCGCCCTCGGTGCTGAGCTCGGCCGCGATCTCGCCCCGCCCGAGCTGCTCGACCTGGCCGGCGATTGCCGCCGTCAGGCCGAGGTCGTCGAGCGCGGTGGGGCGCAGCTGGCGCGCCAGCGAGAGCAGCTCGCGCATCGCCTGGTTGGCCAGAGCCTTCGTCTCCTCTAGGTCCTCGGCCAGCTCGGGCGGAGCGGCTTCGCGGGCGGCCTCCAATCGCAGCAGGAGCCCGGTCAGCGATTGGTTCACCTCGTCGTGGAGGTCGCGGGCGACGCGGGCGCGCTCCTGCTCCTGGGCCTGCAACGCGGTGGATCCCGCACGGCGGCGCTCCGCCTCGAGGCGGCCCATCATGCGCAGGAAGGCGAGCTCGATCCGCGCCACCTCTTCGGTCTCGCCGATGCCGTCGATCGAGCGCGGCAGCAGCGGCCCGGAACGGCTCAGATCGACCTTCTCCATCTCCTCTATCAGGCGCTCCAGGGGCGCGCGGCGGCGGCGCATCGCCACCAGCGCGGCGGCGAGGACCACCACCGCAAGGAGGAGGCTGACGAGCGCGATCGTCATCTGCGCGCCACCGTTCGCACCGGGCAAGCCTAGGTGGTCTCACGGCCCCCTATGGGGGCTGGCACCTATGGTCCCGGTGCGCCCTCGCGGCCATACTGGGAAGCGACCCGACCAAGGAGCTATCGGCATGACCACGACCAAGCAGTCGACCTTCAGCGCGACGATCCGCACGACGATCCTGATGGCCTCGCTCTCGGGGCTGCTCGTCGTCATCGGCGCCCTGATCGGCGGCGCGCAGACCGCGCTGCTCTTCCTCCTGATGGCCTTCGCGATCAATTTCTTCTCCTATTTCTTCAGCGACAAGATGGCGCTGGCGATGAGCGGCGCCAAGCCGATCGACGAGTCCGAAGCGCCGCGGCTCTACCAGATCGTGCGCGAACTGACGACCCGTGCCGACCTGCCGATGCCGCGTCTCTACATGATTCCCCAGGACCAGCCGAACGCCTTCGCCACCGGGCGCAACCCCAAACACTCGGCGGTGGCGGTCACCCGCGGGATCACCAAGCTGCTCTCCGAGGACGAGCTGCGCGGCGTGCTCTCGCACGAGCTCACCCATATCCGCAACCGCGACATCCTGATCCAGTCGGTCGCCTCGGCGATTGGCGCGGCGATCACCTACATCGCCTACATGCTGCTCTGGTTCGGCGATGACGACAACTCGCCGCTCGCCCTGATCGGCCAGCTGGCGACCTTCCTGCTGGCGCCGATCGCCGCGACGATCATTCAGATGGCGATCTCGCGCCAGCGCGAGTACGCGGCCGACGCCGGCGGCGCCGAAATCTGCGGCAATCCGGAGTCGCTGGCCAGCGCTCTGCTGCGCCTCGAGCAGGGGGCGACGGCGATGCCGATGGAAGTCAACCAGGCAGCCGAGCCGCTCTACATCGTCAGGCCCTTCAAGGGCAGCGGCATCGCCGGCCTCTTCTCCACCCACCCGCCGATCGAGGAGCGGGTGAAAAGGCTGCGCCAGATGCGCCCCAGCATGAGCTGAGCGCCCGAGTTGACCCAGCGGGCCGTGCGGTCCGCTTTGGGAACTCCAAAAAGGCTCGCATATGCGGGCCTTTTTCATGGATACGACCGCGTCCTGTTGACCGCGGGCATATTTGAGAACTAAGCTGTACGCGAAACGGATAGCCCGTATCGCGATCATGGCCAAGGCCCGCGCAAGCTCTCAATCCGCCAAGCCCCGTCGTCTGCCCCGCGGCCGGCACGCTCTCGATCCTGAAGACGTGTTGCGCGACCAGCGCCAGCGACTCCTGGCGGCCGTCCCGGCAGTTGCGGCCGAGCGTGGTTACGAAGCGATGTCCGTGGCGGACATCGTCAGGGCCGCCGCCGTCTCCCGCAACGCCTTCTACAGGAACTTCCGCGACAAGCAGGAGTGCGTCGCCACCGCCCATGAGCTTGGCCATCAACGTCTCTTCGAGGTGCTCTCGGCGGGTTGCTACGAGGGAGCGACGATCGAGGAGCGGGTCGGGGCGGCGCTCGAGGCCGGGCTCGACGCTCTCGCCGAAGAGCCGGTCCTCGCGCGCTTCCTCTTCGTCGAGGCGCCGTCGGGCGGCGATGAGATCGCCCTGCGCTACCACGATTGGCTCGCTCGCTACGGCACCCTGCTCCGCTCGGCCGCCCCGGACCTTCCGTCCGAGGCTATACCTCCACCCGAGGTCGAGCAGGTGATCGTCGGCGGCATCGCCTCCCGCGTCGCCAGTGAGGTGCTGCGGGGCAGGGGGGGGAGGCTGCGAGAGCTCGCCGATCCCTTCCTCGAGTACGTCCTCACCTTCTATCGCCAGGGCGAGACCGGGCCGCGCGAGGGCAGGGTCCTTGCATTCGAGCCCGAGCAGACCGGCGGCGCCGAGCCGTACGAAGAGCGCCGCAGGCGAGCCGGCGCCTAACTCCTCACCTCTTTTCGGGTCTTCGCGGTCCCCCGATGGCGAGCGGCGATTTATTGCCGCATAAAAGACCTGCAAACAATGGTCTTTATCAGGAATACCGTGTGCGTATCTTGACAAGATCGAACTTGCGTGTTTACATCCCCGCTGTCTTCTCATAGGTACGAAGACGGTATGGCTAACGCCTAGCAGCACCACAGGGACATAACCGAGCCTCGAGGAAGCCGCAAAGGGAAGCGGCAGGCAGAGGGGCTCACGGGACAAGGAGAGCAATACGTGAGACGCCACGCGAAGGCACCGTCCGCGGGATCGATCATGGACACGCGAAGCACTCGCGGGTTCGCGGTGGTCTTCTCCGTTGCCGTTTTTGCGTTGGCGGTCCTCTCTTCTTCTGCCTTCGCTGCGGATCGTGCCCACAGCACCTCCTTCTCCGATAGCTTCGGCGTCCTCGCCCCCCAGGCGCTCACCGTCGACCAGTCAAACGGCGACGTCTACGCGGTTGACCCCGCCGCCGGAGTCGTCCACCGCTTCGACTCGGCGGGCAACCCGAAGAACTTCACCGCTGGCCCTGGGGCCGGCACCAACAAACTGAGCGGCTTCCTGATACTCGAAGAAGCAGGCGCTTCGGGGGTGGCGATCGACAATTCCGGCGGTCCCGATAACGGCGACATCTACGTCACGATCTTCGATGAAGTCAGCAACTCCTTCGTAGTCAGGATCTTCGCCAACGACGGCGCCGTGCTCGGTGATCTCAATGGCTCGGGGACGCCGAGCCCCTTCTCCGAACCCTGTGGCGTTGCCGTGGACCAGGCCAACGGCAGCCTCTACGTCGCCGACAGCGGCACCGGCAAGGTTTGGCGCTACACCCCCAGCGGTGGCACGATCGAAGACTCCGACTACTCCGGCGGCATCTCCACCCCCGGTCCCTGCGCCCTTGCCGCCGACCAGGGCAAGGTCTACGCCGGCCAGTGGCAAAACGGCCCGATCAAGCGCTACTCGGCCTCTGACTTCGCGCTCTCCCCGCCATCGCCCACCGGCAGCACGATCGATGCCAAAGGCCGCGGCCTTGCCGTCGATCCCTCGACCGGCGACCTCTACGTCGATGAGGGAAACCAGGTCTCGGTCTTCGACTCCGCCGGCACCTCGCTCTACAGCTTTGGCTCAGCAGCCGACTTCGGCAGCAACTCGACCGGCGTGGCGGTCAAGGGCGAAGGCGGCAAGGCCTACGTCGGGGATGCCACCAACCGCGAGGTGGATGTCTACGCCTTCGCCGGCCCCTCGGGGAAAAAGCCCCCCGCCGTTGCCACCAAACCCGCCTCGGCTGTCGGGCTGAGCACCGCCACCGTCAACGGCACGGTCAACCCGCACGGCATACTCGTCACCGACTGCCACTTCGAGTACGTCATCGACGACGCCTTCCAGGCCAACGGCTTTGCCGGCGCCCAGAGCGCTCCCTGCTCTGCATCTCCCGGTGAAGGTAAAGACCCGGTTGCCGTTTCTGCTGACCTCAGCGGCCTTTCGATCGGTACGCCCTATCACGCACGGATCGTCGCCACCAATTCCGCCGGCAAGAGCGCTGCTGGGGCAGACGTCGAATTCACCTTGGCCCAGATCGCCTTTGTCGACGCCGCCACCGGCACCAATCACCACACCAACGCCACCGTTCATGGCCACATCGAACCCAAGGGCGAAACGATTACGAATTGCCAGTTCGACTACGTGGAAGACGACCAGTTCAAAGTCGATGGCTTCGCCTCCGCCAGCAGCGTCGACTGCGCCGAGGGTGACGAATTCACCGAAGCGACCTCGGTCAGCGCTTTCCTCAACAACCTCACCCCCGGCGTGCCGATCCACTACCGCTTGCACCTGGGCACCGCCACCAACGGGGATGCGATCTCGGCCGCGCGCACCTTCACGCCGGCTCCGGGCGTGGTGCACGAACTCACGGCCTCGGTCGGCTCCCAGGGTACGGGTACCAACCAGCTCTCACCTTTCGCCAGAAGCGTTGCAGTTGATGAAGCGAGCGGCGATGTCTACGTCGCCGATACCAGCAACCACCGGATCAACAAGTACGACGAAGACGGCAACTTCCTCTGGGCGGCTGGCTGGGACGTCGTTGCCTCGGGCCCTGACGATCAGGCTGGTCCCGACGAGATCCAGCAGGTCT